>CAUZBV010000012.1:0-18347 GCA_963578115.1 Myxococcales bacterium | reverse complement strand
CCACGTCCAGAGTGGTCGCTTGAAAGTCGAATTGAAGTCCGGCTGAGGCCGCATAGCTCGCGGGTTCGTCTGTGGCTGTCAGAGTCAACTCAGTCGGTGGACCCCACGCTGTAAAGCCGGAGTTTGTGCGCAGCGCACAGGTAATCTCGGGTACGGTTCCGATCGTGTCAGTGTCCCCTATCTTGATATCGCCACCCGGTGGGCTGCTAGAGGGACAACCTGACAAAAAGGGAACGATGACGAGTACAGCAATAACGATGAGCAAATGGGCTGTGCGCACGGGGCCTCCATATCGGATGACATCACGATGAAAGAATCGAGGGTCGATTCGTTTTGTTTGGCTCGCACGATCGAGCGAGCATCTTCCCACTAAATCGGCTGAACTAACTTTTTGATTAGTGTCTTTGATCACGACTTGTGATCGTCCGCAACCAAGGCATGTTTGTCAAGCGCTCCAGTAAAGAGGCAACCTATTGATTTTATTTGTTTTTTTCCGAGAGTATTCCGGCGGCTACCATTTCGCCCAAAAAGTGGGTGAGATCTGCCCGAGCTTCCTCTTCATCAACGTCAAAGTCTTCGACGATTTCGGCGAGGAGTGTATGAAAGTTGGTGGGTTTCTGTTCACATCGACGCCAAATACAGTGTTCAACCTCACCGACCAATTCATGTTGCCGACCATCGGGAGTGATGAGAAACAGATGCTCATCGATGGTACGGTACGCAATGTCGGATCGGCACGTGAATGCGGTCATTGTTTTAAGCGGCTTCATTGGCGTAAATGTTCATGATCTCTGACAGAAGCGCCAGCGCGTCCCCTTGGGATCGTTGAAACGCGTTGCGTCCCACGATGCTCCCAAATGCACCGCCCCGCGCCAATTCTGAAATTTCCTCCAGAATGGCCTCGGTGCCTTTGGCTGCTCCGCCCGAGAAGATCACGATACGGCGGCCGTCGAACGCACATTGCACAACATGTCGAACTCGGTCGGCCAACGTCGCAATGGGGATGTTTTGTTCCTCATAGACTTTTTGTGCCGCTCCCTGCTCAATGTGATCGGTTGGTGGTTTAACTTTGACGATGTGGGCGCCCAACTGGCAAGCGATCTGGGCAGCGTAACCGATCACGTCGATCGCCGTCTCGCCTGCTTTGGACAGACCGCCGCCTCGAGCATAGCTCCAGATCACTGTGGGCAAGCCCACCGCTCGAGCTTCTTCGGACAGTTCACGAATCTGTTGGAATATCGTGTTTTTGTGTGCAGAGCCTGGATAAATCGTGAACCCAATGGCCGCACAGCCCAACCGCAAGGCGTCGTCGATGGATGCGGTGACCGCCGAGCACGGTTCCGTATCCGAAAACAGACTGTCGTTGTTGTTCAGTTTGAGAATGAGCGGTACCTGCCCCGCATAATCGGCTGCGATGGCCTCCAAAAAACCCAAGGGAGCGGCGTATGCGTTGCAACCCGATTTGACCGCGAGTTCCACATGGTATTGGGGGTTGTATCCGGCCGGGTTGGGCGCAAAACTTCGGGCGGGGCCATGTTCAAAGCCTTGGTCAACGGGGAGAATGACCATCTTGCCAGTGCCTGCCAGCGTTCCATGGTTCAACATTCGGGCCAGGTTTGTCAGCACTCCGGGGGACTGGCCATGGTACCAACTTAGAATTTGCCGTACACGATCACTCATAACGATCCCTTTGTTTCGATTTCGTTTGGTTATGGACGTTTCCTTTACAGGATAGCGTCGATGTAGGCAAGGCTGACGTTTGCGGTCGTGCTCGCCAATTGTTTCGTCATGGAGCGGTCAAACAACACTGGGCGTGACAGCCGGGGGGCGCATTTGATAGATTCCTGCACATGAAACCACCAGAGATATCAGAATTGCTCAATCCAACAGTGATTGGACAGGAAGCCGCGCTTCAAGAGGTGTCGGTTGCGCTGTACAAGCATTTGATTGGTCATCGCACAGGCAATGTTCTCATGATCGGTGGCTCGGGGACGGGCAAGACAACGATCATGCGCTCTGTTGAGTCGCTTCTCCGGGCCGATAAATCGTTCCGCGATTACGGAACTGTTGTTCGAATCAACGCCAATCTTCTGGCGGATCTGGCCAGCCGTGGTCAGCAGTCTACGGTCGTTCTTGGGAAGCTTGCTACCGAAGCCGAGCTCCGCTTGGGCAAAGACGCCACCAGCGAGAGCATCACCAAGTGTGTCTCCCATGGCATCGTATTCGTAGATGAGATCGACAAGATTCGAAGCCACGTCGGTGATCTCCCCAATGTCGGCGGCATTATTGCGCAAGAGAGTCTCTTGACCCTGATGGAAGGGGAAGTGCAGAGCGTGCCCATTCCAGTCAATCCCGGCTCTGGGGACGGCGAGGTGCTTCCGACTCCAGTGGACACGGGTACCATCTTGTTCATCATGGGTGGGGCGTTTGAAGATCTCTATGATCAGGTGTTTGATCGGGTCACTGCCAGCGGAAAGAACCCGCCCTGGCGCTTGGTCACCAAAGCCGATGGATCCATTGAGCGCCAAATCGTGTTCCAACTGGGGGCTCATTTGGAACATGCCGACTTGTTCTCCTACGGCATGGCGCCTCAGTTCTTGGCGCGATTCGACTCGATCGTGACGCTGCGCAATTTGACCCCGAAGGACTTGGTCACGATATTTCGGGACACACATGATTCGCTGTGGCCGGCGGCTGTCGACTACTTTAAACAATATGGGGTGACACTCTCACTCGATGACGAAGCGCTCCACTTCATCGCAGACAAGGCGTCGGAGAATTCGCGCATTGGTGCCCGGGCTCTCAAGGAGGTCTTTAGTCGAATCATCAAGGGGTTTGAATACGATCCCTTCACCTCGGGTCATGTGAACGACAAGAAAGAGTTGCTCATCACCCTCGAAATCGCTCGAAAAGCGTACGAGTACGCCTAGGCTAGGCTAGCCTTCTCGCTTCATGGACGAATCACGGGTGCTGTTTTTTGGGTACGGTTCGCTGATCACAGAGCCCGAGCAAGACCGCGATATTTGCTATCGAAACTTTGGTATCTTGGACGGGGTGGCGCGGGGCTTCAACAAACGGAGCCCCCGACGAGGGTGTCCCCGGTCCTGCGCGACCAATGCCTTTCCGGATCCAACGGGGGCTCGTTTTCAACACGAGGATTGGACCGACTCTTTGGCAGTCGGGACTCTTCCCGCGCCCGGACAATCCATGGTCGGCCTGCTGGTGGGCTATCCGTCTGCTCACGCGGAGGCTGTATTGGCGAGGATCGACAAGCGGGAAGGCTATGACGCCGGTCACGATCGGGCGAAACTCGGTTATCTGCGAACGACGGTTGCGATTCAACCGCTCGACGGAGGTGATGCGGTGCAAGCGTGGGTCTATTTGTCCAACCCCGAGGGGCCCTACCATGTGTGCGATCGGATCTCCGTCCATGAGCGAGCGCGGATACTCATCAACGCCACGCCGCGTCCAGATGCTGTGCCGCCGGCGCCGGAGCGGGCTCGAGGACTGTACTACATGGAAAATCTCCGCCGCGCCTTGCGGGAACACGGTGTCATCGACGGAGCGCTGGAGCGTCTGGCCGAGTCGGTTCTCTCCGTGTCAGGCCCGTGGTGTGATTGGGTTCACAGACCCGAACGTCGAGACAAGACTTAACGACGCTTCATCGCTGCCCGAACCGTGACATTTTGACCGGGCGACACCTTGACCCGTTTCCTAAACGCATAATAGCCGGGGTGTTTCACCTCGACCACATGGGTGCCGGGCGCAACCCGAACGCGAACGCTTCCTTTGGACACCGGGGCGGTTCGTCCACTGATGAATACGGTGGCGCCAGAGGGGATGGAACGCACGATGAGCGTGCCAACTTCATTGTCGGACGGGGTTCCTGCCGTGGCGGGTCGCATCATGATCGTGAGGGGTGTACGTGCGGACCGCGCGATCCGAAATGAACGCGTCTCAGTATTGTATCCAGCCAAGGATACTTCCAGCCGATGCGTGCCTTCAATCAAGCTGATGGGGGCGCCCAATGGACTCGTCCCAGCAAACTGCCCGTCGATACGGATGGATGCTCCCGGTGGCATGATGATCAGAGCCAACTTTCCTTGGTTGGAGATCATGACCTTCGGTGGGGGCGGTGGTGGTGGGCTCACCTTGGTCCGTTTCACTCGCGTCCGCGGCGGCGGCGGTGGAGGTGGAGGTGGAGGTGGAGGTGGTTTTCGAATGATCTCCGGCCCGCGCTGCAGACGCGCAATGCGTTGTTTGGCCTCGTAGGACTGATTGTGCAGGTCGACCTGGGCCAAGAAAAACTGGTAGAGCCGAATGGCGGCGTCGGTGTGACCCAGTGCTTCCAGCGTTCGGGCAATGTCAAAGAGTCGAATTGGTGCCGGGCTCACGCTGTGGGCCAGGGTGTATTCCACCAGCGCATCGGCAAAGCGTCGCTGTTTGAACCACTTGTCTCCTTGCCGCTTGTGCTGGGAGGGATTGGCGGTGAGCGCAGGGCCTTTTCGGGTGGACCGATTTTGTGCTTGCGCCGGCAGGGTTGTGCCGATGAAACACCACGCCAGTGTTAGGCAAAGTAGGGTTCTTTTCCACATAGAGCCATTTCCGGTCATAAGCGCACCTTTCATGATCGAGGTCCCTTAAGGGATGGGCATTTGTGCCAGATCCAGAAAGTTTCGAAGCAACTGACGTCCAGTGCCCCCTCGTTCTGGATGAAACTGTACGCCGTATTGAGGCGTGCCGTCACGTCGGACAATCTGAATCGTGTTGTGCACGCCAGTCGCGAGTACAGTAAAGTCGCAGGGTAGTTGACGAATCGATTCGACATGACTCGCAAAAAATCGGCTGGGATTGGGGAGCTCGCGGAGCAAGGGGTCCTCCAAGTGTTTGTTTTCGGCAACGTAATGCACGAGGCCAAATCCACGTGCCTTTTGCAACGTGCCATAGGATCCATCGTTCGGAAGTGCGCCCCCATGAACGGGACCAAGTTCCCCGCCATGGGCCAGCGCAAAAGCTTGATGGCCTCCACAGATCCCCAGTACGGGACATTCAAGTGAACGGACGAGTCCGAACAAATCTTCCCGAACATTGTCTTCGTAGGATTGAAATGGGACTCCCTGGGGACCCAAGACGACGGCGCTGGGGTGAATGGTTTTCCCCGCCAGTCGATGGAAATGCCGTTCCAGTACCTGAGTACCCGGCGCCGTCATGCGCTGAAGCGTTCGAACAATCGCGCGTGTGCCCGAACGGAGGGCTGGCGATGGGTTGGTGTTGACCACAACAATGACCTTCGTGCTCATGATTGTGCCCGGGTTAAGAAGTCGTCAATCTGCAGAACCAATTCTTGTTCGGCGTGGGTGTGGATGTTGTGGCCGCCGTGGGGGATCACGACCTCTTCTATGTTCTTAAATGCGGCCAATCGGCTGTCTCCATCCGGAAGCTTGAAGGGGCTCTCTGCGCCGCGAACGTGCAGGACGGGTGCCTCGATGGCTTGCCACAAGCTCTTGGCACGGTCCAAGGAGAAGGGCATCCCCATGGGGGCTCTGTGCAAGGGATCATATTTCCAGGTTAACGGGCCGTTTTCTTCCCTTCGGATCGCATGGACCACCAACTCTTGTGCGCGCTGCGGTGTCATTTTTGGATCCCAGCGACACATTCGTTCCGCGGCTTCTTCCCCGCTGGTGAGGGGGGTTTGGGGTCGGTCAACCCATCGGAAGGTGCCTTCCACAAAGCGTTTTAACAGGGCTGGGGTGTGGGCAGCGGGCATGTCCGGCGGGCCGAGTCCTTCGACCAACACCACGGCCCAGGTTGCCGACGGATAGGCCCCCGCGTAGTAGCTGACGACAGATCCGCCCATGGAGTGACCCACCAACGCCATGGGCTCCAGTCCCAGATGGGTGTGCAATGTCCGAAGGTCGAGGATGTAATCCGGAAAGTAGTACGTCCCCCCCGGACCGATCCAAGCGCTGTCTCCGTGACCCCGCGCGTCGGGAATGACCAGGTGCCATTTGGAGGCCAGCTCGCTGGCGACTCGATCCCAGGCCCGGCATTGGTCCAGGAACCCATGGTGTATGAGCACCGTTGGGTTGCTTGGCTCACCCCACTCCACAAAGTGGATTGAAAGGCCATTGCACTCCAGGGTCCGGTCGATGGGAGATGTGCTCACGGGCAGATTCCCGGCATGCCGTCTTTCGTCCAACAATCCTCCCCGGCGGGACAGTCCAATGCACCGCAACAATGGATGGCCTGGGAACCTTCCACACATCGATCGTTGATGCAGTCTTGCCCCACGGGGCAATCACAATGGGTGTCGCAAGGGATCCAGTCGTTACTGCGCGAATCGTCATTCACGGGAGCATCGACCAGGATCAGGTCCGGCACGACGCCATCGGTGGTGGCATCCATGGGAGTGAATGTGTCTTCAACGGGCCACGCATCCAATGGGGTCACCGTGTCTTGGGTGGGTTCCAAGGTCACGCCCACACAAGAACACAGCGCTATCACACAGGTCAGATGTCTCAAGCTTCGGATCACGCCGTGCAGCATACCGGATGACCGGCTCGGTTAACAAGTGGTATAGTGCGGCACGATGCCGACCATTGCCATCGATGCGCACAGTGGAGAAACCGGGCCGAGCCCGGCGGTACGTGCGGCTGCACGCATATCCAACACCACATCCATTGATGTGTTGGTTGTGGGGCAAGCCAACCCCATCGAGGCGGCGCTCGGTCGGTGTTCCTACAATCCCGAACGGCTTCGAATACGCGGCATTGAAAACGTCGCCGATAGCCTTGAGGAGACCGTCAACCGGGTGGTCTCGGGGGAAGCCGATGCCATGGTCACGGCGTCCGACTCAGCCCGCGCACATGGCGTCTGCAGACGCTTGCTTCGTCGTGTGGAGGGTCTCGGCAGATCCCCGATGGCCGCGGTCGTGCCGACGGCACCGCGTCCGGGCAATCGCGATCCATTTGCGTTGATTTTGGATGTGGGTGGTGAGCAGGACTGCGCCGTTGATGACTTGGTGGCTTGGGCGCGGATGGGCACTGCGTACGCCAGTCGCATTTCCAAAGTCGAAGCGCCGACGGTGGGTCTGTTGTCGACAAGCTCCGAGCCCAACGAGGGACCCGCCGATGTGGTGGCTGCCAACAAGGTCTTGGGTCGGGATCCACATTTGCGATTTGTGGGCAATATTCAAGCCGTAGACATTCCGAAAGGGGCCGCCGATGTGGTGGTTTGCGACGGTTTTTCGGGCCATCTCATCATCGGATTGTTGGGAGGCATCGGCGATGCGTTGATGGAAGCTGCCCGCGGTGCATGGACCCAGCGTCCCACGTGGCGTTTGGGACTTCGACTACTCGGCGGTGCAGTGATGCACTTTAAGGAACTTACGGAACATGAATCGTACGGAGGGGCACCCCTCCTCGGATACGAGCGGCTGGTGATCTGTGCGCTCCCGCTATCCGGATCAGAAGCGTTGGCCAATGCCATCAAGTTGGCGGCGAAAGCCCACCGAGAAGATGTGGTGGCTGCCGTGACACAGAGTTTGGACATCACGAGATGAATCCGGGCCCCGCACGCATCTTTCGGTGGGATCTGGACAAGACGTACCTCGACACGAAATTCGACACAGCACGTGAATTGATTCGCATCGCGATGGAGAAACCGGAAGACAAGCAGACGCTGCCGGGTGCTGCGGCGTTGATGTGTGCGCTCAAGAGCGGGCCCGACGGTCACCGTCATCGCATTGAAGTCTTGAGCGGCAGCCCAAAGCAAATGCGGCGAGTGCTTATTGAGAAATTTCGTTTGGACGGCGTTGAGGTGGATGGGCTCACCCTCAAAGACAATCTCAAGAATTTGATTCGCGGTCGGTTTCGCGCGCTTCGCGAGCAGATTGGCTACAAATTACCGGCCCTCCTGGAGAGTCGGGTGGACGTACCGGTGGATACGCGTGAGGTCTGCTTTGGAGATGATTCCGAGACCGACGCCATCATCTATCGGTTGTACGCCGATCTGTGTGGCGGGCGGTTTGACGACGACACGTTGCTGTCCATCTGCAACGCGGCAAAGTTGTATCCTGACCAAGTGGACCGCGTTCGCAGAGCGCTCCACGATCTTCCGACGGTGGATCCGGTTGATCGCATCCTCATTCATCTCGATGCGCGCTCCCCGTTGACTCGATTCGATGGATTCGGTCCTCGGGTTGCCGTGACGTTTAATGCCTTTCAATCGGCGCTCGTACTGATCGGCGATGGCATTCTCGGCGTAGAGGCCATGGATTCCATTGTGCACTCCATGGTGGAACAGCACGACTACACGCCCAGGCGTTTGGCGAACAGTGTGGAAGATGTGATCCGTCGGGACCTGTTGCCGCAGGACCAAGCCATGGACATAGCGGCCCGGTTAAAACTCCAGGTCGAACCCCAGCGGGTGACTCCGAGGGCCACAGACGAGCCGCTTGTCGATTATCCCAAGCGCATTGAAGATACGCGCCGGTGGCACCAAGAGCGAGCACGACATCGTCGACGTCCATCGATGCGCGCGTTCTTGTTTGGTACCTCCCGGGCCGACGACGACTCAGGGAGTTGACTCGGAGATTTCCCACAAGAAGTCTGCGCGTGGGCCGGGTGCTGGATCCAGCACCGGGTGCCCTGGAGACTGGTCGAGCTGGATGGGCAGCACAATGGCAAAGGGAAGGTTTGTGAGCGCCTGCACTCGTTTTGGGATCCCCAATCCATATTCCACATGACCAATCCCCGCAAAGACCACCAGAATCCGTGTCGAGTGATCTGGATCGGAGAGCACCTCTGCCGCACGTCGACTCATGGCTTCGTCGCGCAGGAGCTGGGCTTGGTAGTAGCGTTCTATCTTGTCATTGCTTTCGTTCGGGCAGGGGTTTTTCAGATGCTGTCCGTGGCTGCCATGGTGACCTGAGTGATGATGGACTCGAGCCATCAGCGCCCGGAAATAGCGACGGTGGTCCTCGTTACCGGTGGTCAATGGCGTCAAGGCGTTCTGTTCCGTTGTGGACAAGCCGCACCGGCCGACCCGGCCCAGTTGTCTCGCGAGACCGGTCTGTGCGTTGAGCGCAATGATCGGTACTTGATGAGTTTTTGCCCACCGGAAGATCGGCTCATAGGCTTCAAAAGGGAAGCCCCAACGTCGATGCCAGTCCACTTGCTCGCGGAAGGCAGCGTCCTCCAATGCGCCGCGCATCCAGGCGTCGATGGTGGATTGGACATCTTGAGGCAACCATTCGATGCCGATGGCGACCGATGGGTGGTTCTGGGCCACTTTCTTGAGGACCTCGATTTGCACCCGATGGTATGCGGGATCAGCGTGCTGCTCTCCCACATAGATGTGGCGTCTTTGAACCCATTGTTGGGCCGCTCGGTGCACACTGATTCGTACGTGTTGCGTCGTGTCCACGATGGGTTTGTCCATGGAGGCGATGTGTGGTCGGATCGTCGCCTTGGGGGTTGCCGCACAGGCGGTGATGAGGGCAACAGAGGCGATCCAGGTCCAGCGCATGGGATCATTCTAGCGCGACAGGTTCCGTCCTGTCATGTGGGCCTCTTGGGCGACCCCACGACGACGAAAAAACGTCCTCGTCTTTGACGATCCCAAGGTGGTCCCCCATACTTGTTTCTTGATGACGACCTGCAAACCCCTGCTCTTTTTGATGTGTGCTCTGCTTATTCCCGCCATGGCGTCTGCTGAGACCACACGGCCCATCGAAGACCCATCAGGCCGCGCGTTGAGGGCGTTCCACAAGTCGTTACGGCGGACGGCGCGGGGTATTGTCACCACTCGCATCATGCAATTTGGTGCGTCGCACACGTCGGCGGATGTGTTCACGGGTAAAATACGTCGATTTTTCCAGTCCAAATTTGGCGACGCCGGCCACGGTTATGTGATGCCAGCGCGGCCATGGAAGACCTATGGTCATCGGGATGTACGTATTGACAGCAGTGACGGGTGGCTGTCCGAGCGCGCGTTCCGCAAGGGCACGCGAAAAGACGGTCTGTACGGGCTGGGTGGGTTCTCGTGCGCCAGCGATTCATCGGAGGATTGGGCGAAGGTGTCGACCTCCATTCGGTCCAAATTCGGAAAAGCCGTCTCTCGGTTTGAGGTGGCCTACTTACGTCAGCCCAAAGGGGGGCGATTCGACTTGCTTGTCGATGGCGAACACTATCGTCGGGTGCGCTCAAGATCCCGACATGTGCGAGCTGGATCCGTAAGCATACGGGTTCCTGATGGCCCTCATGAGTTGGAGATCCGACCCGTGGGCGATGGTGAAGTTCGCCTTCTGGGTACGATTCTGGAGCGCAACAAGCCGGGCGTTGTCGTGGACACGTTGGGGATCAATGGGACCCGAGCCTCTGTATGGCTTCATTGGGACGAAGCGTTGTGGACGTCGCAGATGAAACGTCGGAAACCCAACTTGGTCATCTTGGCGTACGGGACCAATGAAGCGGGAGACACCCATGTGTCCATCAACCGGTATGAAGAGCAATTGGAGCTTGTCTTGAAGCGCCTGAAACGAGCCGCGCCCCAGGCGTCGTGCGTTCTGATTGGCCCGACCGATCGACCCATCGTCCAGAATGGGAAAACGACGCACCGTGAGCGGACGGACTCTATCATCGCCGTACAGCGTCGAGTGAGCGCCGAGTTCCGATGCGGCTTTTGGGACGCCTCCGCTGCCATGGGTGGACCCTTGTCGATTGTGCGTTGGAGCAAGCAGAACCCGCCTCTGGCGCGGAAGGACTACGTTCACCTCACCTCCCTCGGCTACGAGCGGCTCGGCGAAGAATTTTCCAGAGCGCTCATGAGAGGGTTTCGCCCTCGGTAGCGCAGGGCATCCGGTCTTCCAGCAACGTCGTTGACAGGACCGAAAGCCGACGCTACGTTGCGCCCGCCCAGGCCTATAGGGAGGAACCGTGTCGAGCGCCATCTTACACAGCAGAGCTTTTCGGATCCGTCGGGCGGCCAATTGGTTGCCACTCGGGTTGACGTACGCGTTTTTGTACATGGGCCGTTACAACCTGACGGTCGCCAAATACGCCATGGGCGATCTGATGAGTCTGGAACAATTCGGGACCATTTTCGGGGTCGGTACCCTCGTGTACGCGCTCTCCTTCTTGGTCAATGGTCCGCTGACGGATCGCATCGGCGGTCGAATCGCCATCCTCATCGCCGCGATGGGTGCGGGAATCGCCAACCTCGTTATGGGATATGTCACCCGAGACTTCATCTTGAGCGGGTCCACGGAGAACCCGACGATGCTCTTCTCCGTCCTCTACGCCGTGAACATGTACTTCCAGAGCTTTGGCGCCGTGTCCATCGTGAAGGTGAACTCCAACTGGTTCCATGTGCGTGAGCGGGGGACTTTTTCCGCCATCTTTGGCGCCATCATATCCTCGGGGATCTGGCTGGCGTTCAGTGTGGGCTTCTTCATCGTGAGCAAGACCACCGGCATCGGCGAAGGCGGTGTGGACGCCACATGGTGGGTGTTCTGGGTTCCTGGTGTGGCGTTGCTTGGGTTCTTTGTGGTCGATATTTTTCTGGTGCGCGATTACCCGGAGCAAGCCGGCCACGAGAGCTTCGATACGGGCGCGGCGATTCTGGCGGAGGATGAATCCAAGCCCCTTCCCTCGTTGGTGTTGCTGAAGAAGATTCTGAGCAATCCCATCATATTGACGGTGGCCGCCATCGAATTCTGCACGGGTGTGCTTAGAAATGGCATCATGCATTGGTACCCGCTCTACGCGAAGAGCTCGCTGGTACTTCCAAACGATCATTTCATGATCGCCGACTGGGGACTGATTCTTTTTGTGGCAGGCGTGATGGGCGGTGCGTTTGCAGGGATTGTGTCCGACAAGATGTTCCAGTCTCGGCGCGGACCCGCCGCTGGAGCGCTCTACGGCGGCATGTTGGTCGCCGTGATCTTCATGGTCTTTAGCCTGGGGGGAACCGAATCCCGAGTGGGTTGGCTCAAGCAATCCACAGGGCTGTGTACGGTCGCAGCGCACACGAGTCAGAAGGACTGCGAGAGCAATGGCGGTCAATGGGACGACGTGGCGCTCAACAAGGGCAACGGTTTGGTTGCGGGCGACTTGATCCTGGCGATCAAGACCGACCCGGTACAAGACCGCGCACGATTTATTCGGACCGTCAGTGAGCCCGGCAATTGGGAGCTCAGCATTTTGCGCAATGGCTATTCGGAAAAGGCCGTCATCAGCGTGACAAAAGAGAACATGGAGCTCTTCAAATTCCGTCGCAACTTGATCACCATTCGCGCCCACGATGTGGGCGAGGGCAACACACAAACGGTGCTCGCCTGGAAAGGCACCTGGGCGGCCGAAAAAGGGTTTGAGTTGGATGACCGCATTGTCAGCGTCAATGGACAAGAGCCCCACGACTGGACCGACTTCTTACGCAAGTTGGCCGTCACCGGGACGGGCGCAACCGTTGTGGTGGAACGCAACGGGAGGCACGAGACGTTGGATGCCTCCTATCCCAGCCACATCTCCACGAGCCCTGGTCAGTTCGCCAAGTTTATGGCGGCGGGTCCGAAGCAAAAAATTTGGCCGGGCTACTTGGGCATCTTGGCCTTCTTCATCAGCTTGTGTGTGATTGGGACGCACGGTCTGCTCAGCGGTACGGCCACCATGGACTTTGGCGGAAAACGCGGCGCTGCTACGGCCGTGGGTGTGATCGACGGCTTTGTGTACTTGGGTACCGCGGTCCAGTCGTTTGCGTTGGGGTACATCACATCGCGTGACTGGTATTACTGGCCCATCTTCTTGTTGCCGTTCGCTGTGATTGGTTTCTTGTTCTGCCTCAAGATATGGAATGCCAAGCCGCGGCAAGCAGCCGGTCACTAGCCTTTCTGACCGCTAAAAGTCGTGTTGAATGTCGAGCCCCACATAGAGGAGACTGCCGCCAATGGTGTAGCTGCCCGTGGCATCGTTCGGGTCAGCTTTGTCTACGGGTCGAGAACGCAGAATCGTCCATTGTGCGGAGAGTCCCACCGTGATCGGTTTCTTGTGCACATGGGTCGGATCCTGAAACGACCAGGCCAACCCCACCGAGGTCATGTGTGCGTCGCTGTCCGCATAATTGGTCTGGTGGATCGGTGTGGGAAGCGGAGTGGGGCGATAGGAATACCCGGCACGCAGCGCCAACGATGAGATGGGGTGGTATTCCAGGCCGAGGCGAGGGATGAGGATGTCTTTTGCTTCGAGATCGATGGGACCCGATCGGGCGTCCAGCAAGGGCTGAGGATCCGCACTGGGGATCAGGCCGGAGTTGTCCAGATTGATGGCGATGATGGGCGAAGGGCTCGGTGCCAATGACCACAAGGCATAGGTCAGATCGCTGGCCACGCTGAGGTTCCATTCGGGTACGGTGTAGCGCATGCCCACGTTGATTTGATGGGGCGTGTACAAGCTCGTTCCGTTGATATCGAAGACCAACATACCGATCTCTTTAATGTCGGCATAGAGGGGCAAACTGTAGGCGAGATCCAGGCTCTCTCGATAGCTGATGGCCAGCGACAGCCCTTTCATGGGGCGAACGGTCATGCCGGCGGTCAGCGCCAAATCACCGTGGAGATCGATCGACATTTTCCGATCCGTGACTTTGCCTTCCACGAGGCTCAAGGTCACATCCCCCCGGCCGTCCAAATCGGCCAGGATCTGCGTGCCAATGCCAATGTCGAGCCAGGGAAAGGGGCGGACGGCGGCACCGAGCGCCAGAATGAGCTTATCGGGGAGGTTTTCATAGCTGTAGAACTGAGGAGAGCCATAATCGACGTTTTGAGCCCGCGTCATGCGCATGAGCGGGATGAACATGCCAAACCCGAGGGCTACCTTCTGCTTGAACACACCTCCGAGTGGCGTCGAGACCCCCACGGTAAATCCAACATTCTGCCCCGGCAATGTCGATGGTTGATCCGAGGTCAGCAAATCCCGATCGATGGACAGGTTGGGATGGATGTACGACACTCCGACGCCCACATGAACCATGTTGCGTGCCATCAGCTGGGCTGGGTTGTAATAGACCGCGTGGAAGTCTTGGGCCGCTGCCGTGAGTGCATTGCCCATGGCCGTGCCCCGGGAGCCAAATCCATACGTATCAAAGATGGATCCACGCGAAAGGCTCGGTTGGAGCAGGCAGAGCCCGACGACCAGTCCGAGAAGCGCCGTATATTGTCGGCGGTCAAGCGTCATGGAAGGGCCTCTGGGGTGATGTGTTGCGCTCCTACGATCCCCTCGGCTTGGCTCTCTGTCCAGCGTACTTGGTATCGGTCCTGTTGGAGCTGTTTCATGATCGTACACGCGTGGTATCTTGTCGTTACGTACATGCAGGAGGCGCTCGTTCCCGTGGCTAGGGGCTGTTTCGCCCAAGAGAAGGGACGCACTTGAGTCTTTTGCACGCGGTGCACCCTCGTACTGTCCGCCATTATCCAGATCAAATCACCCCCGGTGGCCACAACCCATCCTCGTTGCCATGGGTGTTTCGGCTTGGCTCTCCAAAACACCATGCCCATCGCTTTGGTCGCGACCGTGATGGATTGCACATGGGGAAAGAGTGGCGTCGTCGTGCCTGTGGAGTGGACCACATCCAACCAGATATCACCTTTTTCGATCCGGGCGATTCGGCCCATGGCATGGTGTTGGTCCGGGCGATCGCCCAGCACCCACGCGCCAAGCGTCGGCGCATCCAGTCTATTGGTTGGATGAATGAGCGCCGCGGCCACCGGGCCTGTCTCGTTCCCCTGACTGTCCCGGAGCACGGCGGTGTTCGACCCCACGGAGACCACTCTAAAGACACCGAGCGTTCCTTTTTCATTGTACTCGTTGGGTAGCGTGGCCCAGACGAGATCCCCTGATTTGGCCGAGTGGGGCACGTTGGGCAGCCCCTCCATCCACTGAGGACGGTACTTTTTTCGCCGCGGTTTGGGGGCTTCCTTGACGGGCATGGTTTCTGTTTCGTTGGGTTTGGCTGGCGGCGTCGGTGCGGGCTTGGGCACCGACGGCGTCACAGCAGCTGTTTTCTCGGCGACTTTCGGCGTGTGTTCAACGGGTTTCTGGCACGCGGCAAGACACAGCGCAACGGCCACCGTAATTCCGGTCCGAAAGAGGGTGTATGGGGTCGTTCCACTCACAAGCGTCGGTACTCTCGCAATCTCCAACGATGGGGTCAAGCAACAGTTCATGCCCTCAAGGATATGCATTTTGTCATCGTCTCGCTGTGCTATGGTGTCGCTGATGAAACACGTTCCTTTGACACTGTCTATCGTGGGTTTGATCGTTTTGGGGTGTGCTGGGTCGAAGAGCTCGGCTCCCACGCCCGATGCCGTGCTGGATGGGGGTACTCCCATTCCGACGTCCGGTCTCCGCGCGCATGTGATCACCGACGTCAGCCAAGTCGGTTCGGGCGAAATGTGGGGCGGCCGGGTGGGGGACATCCTCATCGCCAACGATCAGATCCGATTTGTGGTTCGCACAGGGCAGGAGGGGCTCACACTGCACGGGCTGGCCGGCGGATGCGTGATCGACGCCGGCAACGAGGCGAGTGACCAATTGCAAGAGTTGGCCCCGGTGGCAGGCTTCAACAGCCTGATCACCGCGGATGTGGCGGTCACCCAAGATGGCGCGTCGGGCGTTGCTGAGGTGACGGTGACGGGTACGGCTGGCTTGGTGGATATCCTGGCGACGCTTTTTCCGGCCGCCGCGTTGGACGTGCCCATGACCGTGATCTATCGCCTGACCAGTGAGTCGCGCTCGCTCGAGATCGAGATGTCGGTGGAATCGGATACGGCGCAGCTCATGGGCGATGTGATGCTGACCGGCGGGGATCTCCAGTTTCATGCGATCGGTGGTTTCTTGGCCGGCGAGGGTTCGAAGGTCTCGTATGCCATCGTCACCCAAGATCCTCTCACGCCCGAGTCGTTCGGGGGGATTACGTTGGTGTTGGGCCCCTCGGTGCCACCGCCGGTGATTTGGCGCCAATGGTTGGTTGTGGGCGATGGTTCGTTGTCGAGTGTCGTGGATGAAGCCCTCATGCTTCGCGGCCAGCCCCATGGGTCGGTCTCCGGCACGGTCAACGATCCCGACGCGACCATTGAGGCGACGGACGCGGATGGGGCGGTTGTGAGTCGATTTCGAGCCACTGCCGAGGGCGCATTTTCAGGGTTGCTTCCCGTGGGTGTGTTTGACTTGACCGCGATGGGTCCGGGGCGTGTTCCCGGCGCATCGGTCCCCGTGGAAATGGCGGATGGCCAGAGCGTTGCGGATGTGGCGCTCACCGTCGAAGCGCCGGGAACATTGGTGGTCACGACCGACTTGCCCATTCGTGTGACTCTGATCGCCCAGGGCGGTGGTCAGCAGATTCGGTCGCTTGAGGTGGGCACCACTGCGTTGCCCATTTCCCCAGGGGCGTACACGGTCTACGCCTCTCGTGGGTACGAATACGAACCCGACACCACAACCATTACGGCCCTTGCTGGAGAGAGCGTGTCATGGTCCCCGACAGTCGTGCGCTCGGTGGACACCGCCGGTTGGGTGGCCAGCGATTTTCATCTGCACAGCGAATGGTCGACCGATTCTGCGGTCCCTTTGCGCGATCGCATTGTCTCTTGCGCCGCCGAAGGGGTGGAATACGCCGTCGCTACGGATCACGACATGGTCACCGACTACGAAAGCGCGTTTCCCGCGAGTCTGGATGGACTCATCGTGGTGGGCAGCGGCGTGGAGGCGTCGACGCTCTCCAAGGGCCATTTCTGTGTCTGGCCATTCACACCCGATCCGTCCAAGGTGGGCCGGGGCGCGCCCCGGTGGTTTGGAAAAGACTTTGGCGAATTGATGGAGGCCTTTGGCGCCGGCCAACCGGGCCGGGTGATTCAGGTCAATCATCCCCGTTCGGGCTCGGCCGCTTTCTCTGCGTTGGGCTACGAACCCAGCGCCCCCGATCCCGATCTGCTCGCCTTGTTTACATTCAACGCGGTAGAGGTTCACAACGGGGGACACGCGGACTTTGAGCAAGGTCTGATCGACTGGCTCTCGCTGGTGGGCGAAGGACTGCCCATTGCGGCGACCGGTGTGAGCGATTCGCACAGTTTGGGTGCTTACTGCGGTCATGCTCGAACCTATGTGGAGGTCGCGGACGACGATCCGGCGACGCTCGTGCGCACCGATGTGGACGCCGCCGTGTTGGCGGGACGCACCATGGTCAGCTCGGGGCCCTTTGTGGTGGCACAAGCGGGACAGACCGCGGGTTCGGTGCATGTGCGTGTGGCTGCGCCAAGCTGGATGGACGTGGACACCCTGACTCTCTACACCGACGCGGGGCTTGATCAGGAGATCACGCTGGAGCCCGTCGACGGCTCCACCACCCGCTTTGACGACGACATTGTGTTGAACTTCGCCGCGGCTGATTTTGTCACAGTCGTGGTTCGCGGGGACCAATCTTCGCCACCGTATACACACAAAGATCCCGTCGCCGTGTCGGCTCTTGTGACCTTTTAACCGGTGGCTTGCTCGCCCATCGCTTGCGGATCCATGGGAAATGCGCTGGACTAGGGCATGATCGTTTCGACCCTACTGCTCAGCGTTCTTCTTGTTGCCGCGCCGCCCACACCCACCAACGAAGCGTTAATCAATCAACTGCCACAATGCCAGGAATTGGCCACCTGTGGCGCCGTGCAGACCCTTCGGAAGCGGGGTAAAAAGGCGCTGCCAGCGCTGCTCAAAGGTCTCAAGCATGAACAGGAATTCGTCCGCTTTTGGGTGTGTGGCATTCTGAGTCTCGACACGCCCAAAAAGGCGTTCAAACCATTGATTGGTGTGCTGAACGACCAGCAGCCCCGGATCCGTGGAGCCGCGGCGTTTGCCCTGGGAAATTATCGGAACAAAAGGGCCACGTCGGCGCTTCTGGTGGCCTTAGCCGACGAGGATCCCAATGTGCGCATTATGGCGGCGATGGCTTTGGGGATGATCGCCGATCCAATCTCGGTTCCGGGTTTGATGAAAGCCCTGCGCGACAAGGACGAAGACGTTCGTGGGCTCTCCGCGGTGGCGTTGGGGGACATCGGTGATCCACGCGCAGTGACTCGATTGCTGGAGCGACTCCGGGAGGATCTCAACAAAGATGTGCGCGCAATGACCTGCATCGCGCTGGGGAACTTGGGTTCAAAAGATGCGACATCTACCATGATCCGAGCCTTGCAGAAGGACCCCACTGAGTTGGTTCGTGCCGAGTGTGCGTTGGCTCTGGGGACCCTGGGTGATCGTTCCGCAAGAAATGCGCTGGTCGCGGCGGTTAACGGCGATCGTAGTGACGAT
>CAUZBV010000011.1:0-18920 GCA_963578115.1 Myxococcales bacterium | reverse complement strand
GAACGAACGAGCTTTTGGAATTCACTCACTCCCCTTTTGTCGTAGAATCGACCCCTTCATTGGGGTCAGCCTCGGCCTCTACCGCACGCATGGCACGCCCGGCCTGCCTGAAGAGAGACACAAAACCTGCCGTGATTCCAACCAAGATCAACCCCATTTGAAACCATGGGTGCGTTCCGAAACGGTCATCCAGCCAATCACCTAGCAGGTAGCCAAGCAGCACCGAAAGACCCATTTCGATTCCGATGCTGGCAGCGCTCAATCCACGAAAAAACGACCGCTTGTCATGGTCGCTAGGGATTCTGGAACCTCTTGTAATTACAGGATATTTTCAAATGAACATGCTCCGCCCAGCGAAGTCTGGCCCTATCTACCACAGGGCCTTCAAAAAGGTCAACACAATGCGAACCCTTTGATTCGACCCGTCCTGCTCAACGGATAAACAATAGTATTTGCAAGAACTTGACGATGTTCGTCCACAAATGAACTTGCCCAGAGACGGTCGCAATACGACGCACCTGCGCGTCGTTTCTACACAACACACGCGGCGACCGCACGAAACGCCGCGGTCGCTGCCCGCATCGTACGGTCAATAGCGTCGGTGTCGTGAGCCGTTGAGACAAAGCACGCTTCATACTGGGAGGGGGGCAAGCTCACCCCCCGGTCTCTCATTGCGTGAAAATAGGTCGAAAACCCATCGAAATCGCATGCCTGTACATCGCTTAGATTCGTGAGGGCCGCTCTCTCGTCGTTCAAGCGGAAAAAGAGTGTAAACATAGAGCCAACTCGTTGGATCGTCACCGCCACGCCCGCATCGTTCGCCGCTTGTGACAATTTCGCACACAACTCCTCTGCACCAGCACACAGGGTATCAAACACACCCTCTGATTGGAGGGTTTCCAACGTGGCAATACCGGCGGCCACCGACAGAGGGTTTCCACTCAATGTGCCCGCCTGATAGACACCCCCTTCCGGTGCGACATGGCCCATGAGTTCCGCCCGGCCACCATAGGCGCCCACCGGAAGTCCACCGCCGATCACTTTTCCCAGACACGTCAAATCCGGGATCACATTGTAAAGCGACTGTGCGCCGCCTATATGGACACGAAAACCACTCATGACCTCATCAAAGATGAGCACAACCCCATGGTCTGTGCACCGCTGTCGGAGGCCCTCCAGAAATCCGGAGGTGGGTGGAATGACACCCATGTTTCCAGGCACGGGCTCCACGATGAGCGCAGCCACTTGACCGGCATTGGCTTCCAACAGACGATCGACACTGTCGAGGTCATTGAACGCGGCGACCAAGGTGTCCGCAGCCGATCCGGGAGGAACGCCGGCAGAGTCCGGCTGGCCGAACGTCAAGGCGCCACTTCCTGCCTTCACCAAGAGATAATCGGCATGCCCGTGATAGCAGCCGTTGAACTTGATCAACTTGGATCGCCCGGTCGCGCCACGAGCCACCCGAATGGCGCTCATGGTTGCTTCGGTGCCCGAGTTCACAAGCCGCAATCGCTCCATGGACGGCACCAAATCCACAATTCGCTCGGCCAGCACGGTTTCCAATTGGGTCGGCGTGCCGAAGGCCGTGCCTCTGTCCAGAGCACTTCGAATCGCCTCGTGTACTCGAGGATGGTTGTGACCCAAGACCAGGGGACCATAGGCGCCTACATAGTCTACGTACTGATTTCCATCCACATCGGTGACAATAGCGCCGTCTCCCGACACGGTGAAGAAGGGGGTTCCCCCCACGCTCTTGAGGGCTCGTACGGGACTGTTTACGCCGCCTGGAAGCACGCGAGATGCTTGTTCATGAGACGCCTGTGATCGGTCATATCGTCCACTCACCATCCGCTCCTTTGTTCCCATGATCCGTGGTGCAGTCGAACCAGAAAAAGGGCGCTTGGTCAACCCATCGCGGCTTTTCAGAATCAAACGGGAAGAACCAGACACCCAACATGGTGTGGCCAACACGCCACCACGCGTGTGTCCAATCGGCTACAAACACGTTGTGAATCGCATGAGCCTTTGTAATTCCAAAGGGTTATGTGTCGGCACGGAGATTGCTTTTTGACAGGGTAGGAGGTGCTGTCATGAAAACTGCGTTGATCATACTCACCGTATTCATGGTGATCATTGCGTTTCAGGGTGCTCTAAACGGCATCCAGTAGTCGAATGTAAATTGTTTTTTATACTAAGCACATTCATGCTTTTTTCCACAGGAATGGGCGAAGTTATTCACAGGAACGATCGAGTGAGGGTGCTCTGACCCTTGACCCCGATTGGATCGAGGAATATCTTGCCACTCCATGGAAGCATCAACGAACTATACTGCCAGTGACATCACAATTCTGGAAGGATTGGAGGCCGTTCGCAAGCGACCAGGCATGTACATTGGGTCGACAGGCAGCCGTGGGCTTCATCACCTGGTCTACGAAATCGTGGACAATTGCATCGACGAAGCCCTCGCCGGCTACTGCAAGAATATCGACATAAGATTCGATGACGGGGGCGTCGTTACCGTACGAGACGACGGCCGAGGTATTCCAGTCGACAAGCACAAGCAGGCCGGTGTCTCGGCTGCGACGGTGGTGTTTACGGTGCTTCACGCAGGCGCGAAGTTCGACAGCAGCACCTACAAGGTCTCGGGAGGACTGCACGGGGTCGGTGCCTCGGTGGTCAACGCACTCAGCGAGTACCTCGAGGTCGAAATCTGGCGCGAGGGATCGACGTGGACGCAACGCTTTGAGCGCGGCAAAGTGATTACGAACTTGGAGAACCAGGGTCCGACCCGGCGACAGGGGACAAAAATTCGCTTCCTCCCCGATGGCGAGATCTTCGCCACCATCTCATTCAACTTTGAAACGATCTGCAACCGCATGCGGGAGTTAGCGTTCCTGAATGCGGGCCTTCAAATTACCGTCAACGACAACCGATCGGATTCGAAACAACAAGAGATCTACCGCTATGAGGGCGGCATCGCTGCATTCTTGGCCTACCTCAACGAGAGTCGAACCGTCCTGCACGAGCCCGTCTTGTTTCGCGATACCGTCGATGACATCGAAATCGATTGCTGTTTCCAGTACCACTCGGACTATTCGGAGAGCGTGACGAGCTTTGTCAACTGCATCAACACCCTGGAAGGCGGCATGCACGAGACTGGATTTCGTTCGGCCCACACTCGGGTGATGAACGAATATGCGCGTCGGCTTCAGTTGTGGAAGAAAAAAGACAACCTCTCGGGCGAAGATTTGCGAGAAGGGCTCACTGCGGTACTCAACGTTCGGCTTCGTGACGCCCAGTTTGAAGGCCAAACCAAGACCAAACTCGGGAACCCTGAAGCACGTACAGCGGTCGAGCAGGTGGTGGCCAAGCATCTGAACATTTTCCTGGAAGAAAACCCGGACATCGCCAAGTTGATCCTTCAGAAAGCGATGCACGCGCATGGTGCACGCAAAGCGGCGCGCAAAGCCCGTAACGCGGTCCGCCAGGGTCAGAAGACTGCCGGTCGAAGCTCGCTGGAGGGAAAACTCACCCGATGCTCGGCGCGCGATCCCATGGTCCGCGAGCTCTTTATCGTCGAGGGTGACAGCGCCGGCGGTTCCGCCAAACAGGCCCGCGACCGCAAAACACAAGCCATCTTGCCGCTCCGGGGCAAGCCGCTCAACACGGAACGTGCCTCATTGGCCAAGGTGCTCAACAACAAGGAGATCATGGCTGTCGTGCAAGCCATTGGAGCCGGTGTCGGCGGCGAATTCAATCTGGAAGATGCCCAATATGGACGCATCGTGATCCTGGCTGACGCCGATGACGACGGCGCCCATATTCGATGCTTGCTCATGACCTTTTTCTACCGGTTCATGAGGGATTTGGTGACCAATGGCCGGATCTATATCGCCCAACCCCCCCTGTACCGAATCACCACGGGCATTAAGAACCAAAAAGACCACTACGCCTGGACCGACGACGAACTTCAAACGATTTTGAAGAGTAAGAAACTCAAAGGAAAACCGATTGTCCAGCGCTTCAAAGGCTTGGGTGAAATGGCCTCCACCCAGCTGTGGGAGACGACAATGAATCCAACGTCACGAACCCTGGTCCGGATGACCATCGACGACGCGGCGGCAGTGGAACATTATGTAACCGTACTGATGGGCGACAGCTCCGAAGCTCGACGCGAATGGATCACCGAGCATGTGGAATTTGGCTATGAAGATGAAGTCGTTCTCGATACGTTCGGGCAATCGAACGATGACCAGGAGGAAGCCACGTCATGAGTGAATACGCGGCAAACATTATCGACGCCAACTTTGAAGATGAGTTGGGTGTGTCCTTTGGCCGCTATGCCCGTGCCACCATCCTGGCCCGAGCGCTGCCCGATGTTCGCGACGGTCTGAAGCCTGTCCAACGACGTATTCTGTATTCCATGTTCATCAACGGCAATGGACCCAACGCACGGTACCGCAAGAGCGCCAAGACGGTTGGTGATGTCATGGGCACGTTCCATCCACACGGTGACCAAAGTATCTACGATGCCCTCGTTCGACAGGCTCAATACTGGAAGATGCGCGAACTCTTGGTCGATGGCCATGGGAACTTCGGCAGCATCGACGATGATCCACCAGCGGCCATGCGGTACACAGAAGCACGATTGGCGCCGATCAGCTTGGAATTGCTCCGAGACATACACAAAGACACGGTCATCTTTCAGCCCAACTTCGACGACAATGAGCGAGAGCCGACGGTTTTGCCCAGTCGGTATCCCAATCTCTTGGTCAATGGCAGCAGTGGTGTATCGACCGGTTTCTCAACCGAAATACCACCCCACAACTTGGGGGAAGTGATCAACGCGGTCATCGCGGTCATCAATGACCCCGAAATCGAACTCAATAAGCTGATGAAGGTGGTCAAGGGCCCCGATTTTCCAACCGGGGGCGTCATGATAGGCAAGGATGGACTCCGGGCGGCGTACGAAACCGGAAAAGGCCGCGTTGTCTTGCGTGGTAAAACGGACGTGGAAACCCGTCGTGACGGCCGAAAAACCATTGTCATCACCGAAATCCCCTATGGGGTCATCAAGTCCAATTTGGTGCGGTCCATTGAAAGAATGCGCGCGGCGAAGGCCGTCCAAGGAATTACCGACATTCGGGATGAAACGGATCGCGAAGGTCTCCGCATTGTGGTGGAGTTGGGTCGCGGTGTGGATGCCGAACCCGTACTGGCCTATCTTTTCAAAAAAACCGATCTCCAAATCTACCAGCAGATCCAGATGGTGGCCATCGATCAGCAGATGCCCAAACTGATGAATCTGCGGGAGATCCTCGATGCCTACATCGACCATCAAAAGGATGTGTTGATTCGACGGTCCACATTTGATGTGAACCGTGCTGAAAAGCGTCTTCACATTGTGGAGGGCTTAATCAAAGCCGTCGACATCTTAGACGACGTCATCGCCACCATCCGCGCTGCGCATGACCGGGCCGAGGCCCATCAGCGCTTGATTGAGAAATTCCAGTTCACTGAAGAACAATCCAAAGAAATTCTCGATTTGCGTCTGCACCGGCTGACGGGTTTACAGATTCTTCAACTCCGCGAGGAGGAAAAGACACTGGCCGAGGAGATCAAAGCCCTCCGTCGTATTCTCAAGAGCAAATCGGTGTTGATGGAGACCATTCAAGCGGAACTGCTGGAAGTACGTAGCACCTACAAGTCGTCCCGAAGAACCAAGATTCTGGCAGCGGCCGAACCCGTATCGACCAAGATCGATGTAACGGTCACCGTCAAAGAGCAGCCGGTCGTCGTTGGCGTGAGTCATGACGGCTATATAAAGCGCAGTGTGATGGCGAGTTTTGAAAAAACCGGTGGGGACGCCGCTGGCGCCGGTGTCAAAGAGGGCGATTCACTGCGCTGGATGTTGCACACCAACACGCTTCACCGCATCGTTCTATTCACGGCACGTGGACAGTGTTACACCATCCCCGTTCACCAGATCCCTGAAGCGCGTTGGGGAGACGTAGGGACCGCCTTGGTCAACGTGGTGGCCATCGAAAAGAATGATCGGGTTGTTCAAGTCTTTTCGCTCTCTGTATTCGACGACACGGCCATGATCGCATTCGTGACGCGCTTGGGTATGATTAAACGCTCCGCCCTCAAAGACTTCGACACAACTCGCTCCATGGGTGTGTTGGCCTACAAGCTGACCGAGGGCGATGAAGTCGTCACAGCTCTCCAATGCACGCTCCCTTCGTCAGCAGCTGAGAACGCTGAGGAAGGAAACGCTGCCGACGAAGGCCACTTCATCGTCACGTCTCGAGAGGGCATGTGCATCCGCTTCGACGCCGCACAGGTGAGCCAACAGGGACGCACGGCTGGAGGCGTTCGGGCCATCAAACTCTTCCCAAAGGACTATGTGGTCGATGCCCTGTGGATCCCGAGCGATCTGGACGGCGAAATCGGCATCGTCACCGAAGAAGGGCGGGCCAAACGAAGCGGAGCAAGCGAATACCCGCTGCAAAATCGTGGCGGTCGCGGCATACGCACCGTGAGAAAACGTGGACGAATGCCCCATCGTATCGCTGCGCTACTGTGCTGGGAAAAGACGCTGATAAACCGCACGCAAGTCCGAGTCATTATCTCGGACGCGACGGACGACATCGTGCCTGTTGCCGCCATGCCCAGCGCTGCACGGGATGGAAACGGTTACGAATTCGCACGCGTCAAACAGGGGCAGCAAGTGCTTTCCGCCCATCTCCTCGAACCCATACCAGAGTACATCCAAGAGCAGGAGCCGGACATCGCCGACGAGTCCTTTGGCGACGCCCCAGTCCCAAAGGAAGAAGAGACACAGAGTCCGACCCATGGGACTCCAACTCCCGATGACGATGACGATGAGAAGGGTAGAGGCAACTGGGCACGACAGCCCGGACCCGAAAACAGCAAGGGCGTATTCTACCTGCCAGGCATGGATCCCGAGGGGGAGTCGGACTCCGAAGACTAGAAACCTAGGCGTCCTCGCTGTCCATCGCGGGGATATTGACCGGGGTCACTTCATCCTGTAACTGCGGATCTTCGTCCACTGCGCTGGAATCAGTCTCGTCCATCGCCACCGCTGGACCGCCTTCACTGATGTCTGTATCGTCCATGGCCTTCACGGACGTAGGTGTCGGTTCCAAGGGCTCCTCAAGATCATCAGACTCAGAAGACGTAGCGCTGACCTGATCCGCAACAACGTGAAGGAGCATCACCGTACAGTTGTCTTTTCCGCCCGCTTCATTCGCCAGCCGAACCAGCGCGTTGCATGCCTGATCCAGATGGTCTCCGTTGCCGTCCAACACATTGGCGATGATCCAGTCATCCACCAAGTCCGTCAGCCCATCGGTGCAGAGTAAGTAATAATCATCGGGCTCTTTGCCAATCACGGTGATCTCCGGATCCACATAGTCCTTGAGACCCAACGCGCGAACGATGACATTCCCATTCTCAAAGTTATCGATCTCATCCTGTGACGTGATCTTTCCTTGGTCGATGTAGTGATTGAGTAAGGAATGATCCCGAGTGATCTGCTTAAACGTCCCATGTCGATACCGATAAATTCGACTGTCTCCAACGTGGCCCATCACCATCACGTTCTGAAAATCCATGACGCAAACAACGGTCGTCCCCATGCCTTCGCATTCGCGCTCCTTCATGGACTCGATGAACAAGCGTTCGTTGGCCCATTGAATCGCGTTTGATAGCAACCGTTCGGGCGGACCGTAGCGTCCCGGTACTGGAAACGTGAAGGAATGGTCGGGAGTCTGTGCCCGCACGGTCACGTATTCGCGGATGCTCTTGACCGCCAATTGGCTGGCCACTTGGCCCGAGGCATGCCCACCCATGCCATCGGCAACGATGTACAGATGTGCTTCTTGGATCGCCTCATAGGCGTCTTCATTGTTGTCGCGCTGTAGACCAACATCACTGAGCGCGTATGAATCAATTCGAGTGCTCATACTTATTCCGGCGGTGGAATGTACTCGCCCCCTGGTCCACCCAACGCTGCACGCACAGAGTAGATGGTGTTATCCGAAGAGGCCCGAGCGAAAATCTGAACAAAGCACGTTCCTGCAGGCACGTTGGCTTCGACCCGCAGCTGGGAGCGATCCTCCGAAAAGCGATTGCTACCTTCTTTGAGAAGCCTACCGGTCGCATTGTAGAGCCCAACAATGATGGTCGCACTTGGATCATCGACGGTCACTTCAACGACGACAGGACCTGTCCGTGGAACTTGAAATTTCTTCCAGTCCGTTCGATCACCGCCCGCGTAATCGACTCCATTTTCATCGAGGACCAGCTCGTTCAAGGGCAAAGTTTTCGCCTGATGACGTTCTCCATCACCCCCGGTGTTTTCATTGGCCCCGGTGCATCCGCATACGGGCACAACGATCAATATGGCGAGAAGCCAGCGCATGGTTGACCACGTTAACATAGAGCGCACATCCGGACAATACGACGTCACAACGCCCCACACGAAGAAAGGCCCACCACGCCATCGTGATGGGCCTTTGAGGAGTCGGGGCGACTGGATTTGAACCAGCGACCTTTTGCTCCCGAAGCAAACGCGCTACCAGGCTGCGCTACGCCCCGATTTCTGCGCCGACCAGTCGCTTGAACTGGCCGATGATATCGTTGTAACTGTCGTGGTTGAAAATGGCGGATCCCGCTACAAAAAGATCGATCCCCGCCTCGCGAACTTTCGCTACATTATCCGTCTTGATGCCGCCGTCAACCTCCAACAATAGATCGGGGTTCAAGTCCGTCGCCATCGAACGAAGTTTTCGTATCTTTTCCAGCACGCCCTCAATAAAGGACTGGCCACCAAACCCTGGATTGACGGACATCACGAGTACAAAATCCACGTCCGCAAGAATCGAGGTGACTGCTTCTGCCGGCGTTGCGGGATTGATCGCTACGCCAGGCGACACACCCAGACTCCGAATCAACTGAACCGTTCGATGGAGATGCGGGCAAGCCTCGACGTGCACCGAGATCATGTCCGCACCCGCCTTGGCAAAGCCTTCGACATACTTGTCCGGATTCTCGATCATCAAATGGCAATCCAAGGGCAGCTTCGTGACCGCACGAAGATCCCGAACCACACACGGCCCAATAGTGATATTGGGCACGAAATGCCCATCCATGACGTCCACATGGATGAGATCAGCGCCAGCCTGGTCGACCGCACGAACTTCATCGCCCAAGCGGGCAAAATCGGCGGACAAAATGCTTGGAGCAATGCGAGGTGCCGGCATTTGAGTTGGCCTCCACAGGGTGATGCTCGGGTATACATGCGAGCAAAATGTGGGTCAAGCCACAAGTACTGTGCTGGTCGCGGAGTGGATACGCCTTAGGGCGTCGAGGGCGTGGCCCAACTTGGTGAGAAAAAATGCCCTGCCCAGTCGGTTAATTGACGAGGGTTTTCTCCGCGCGCTGTCATCAACCACAGTTGGTACGATCCCGTGCGATTGCTAGAAAACGCCACATAACGACCATCCGGAGAAAACGAAGGCGCTCGGTTGGATCGCGACCACGTCAAACGCCTCACAGAATGTGTCCTTAAATTGCTCACGAAAATGTCGAATCGCCCGCCATCCACCATCGAACAGTATGCAATCTCTTCTCCAAGCGGTGACCAGTCGGGGCTCGTGTTGTACCCACCGATTTGGGGTATCTTCGTCACACCGGACCCGTCCTGATTCATGACATGTATTTGAGGCGTACCGGAGTTACGATCGCTCGAGAATACCAACCGTTTTCCATCGGGTGACCACGATGGGCTGGTGTCGGTGGACCTGTGGTGTGTTAATCGTTGTTCGATCGAACCCGTTTTCGCGTTCAGTACGTAAATCTCCGTGTCCCCATCCTTGCTCAGAGACAACGCTACCCGTTGACCGTCTGGATGAAAATCAGCGCCAATATTCATCTGTGGATATCTCGAAAGGGCCTGTCCCTCCACGTACAGATGAGTGGATCGATCACCGATGGTGGTGTATGCCACCCGACCATCGGACGTCCAACTGGGCAAGATGTTCACCCGTCCATTGTGTGTCACTTGCCGTCGCTGCGTGCCCAACGCATCCATCACATGAATCTCTCTGGGCCCAAACGGTCGAGGCCCCTGAGAATAGACAATCGGCGTCGACAACGAACCGCCGTTACCGGTCATTGTGGTCACCAAATCGTCCACCCATCGCGCCACAGCGATGGCCATAGCGCTTGGGGCGTTCGTTGCGACCGTCTGGTGGTCCCGCGCCAAACGGACTCGTTCCCATGTGTCTGTCATGTACAGATACAGACGCAACTCGGAACCGTCTGCACCCTTGGCAGAGACGCCCCCCTTGATGATGGCGTGCGCCCCTTTGTTCGACCACGCCTGGAAATCGATCGTGGTGGAACGAACACCTTCAACCGCAGCCCCCAGAGGGATCTGTGCGGGACTCAACACACGAAAGAACCCACTCACTTCAAGAAGGCGCCGCAATTGGCTGGATAGTTCTTGTGCCCTAACACCATCGGTTTCGCCCAGTCCCTCGATCGCCAATTGGTCGACAGCAACGGGAAACAGACGGGTGACCCGTGTGTCTGCTCGAGCACGACACGTGCCATGAATACAAACATCACCGGACTCACAGTGGTCATGGGTCACACAATAGCGGACATCGATTCGATCATTTTGAGCCCACACGGACGTCCCCAAGGACACCAGAAGCACACAGGGCAACACAATGCGGCTCCACACTCTCATAAATCCTTGGCCTGAATGACTTCGCATACGTCCATCGAACCTAGGGGGCTTTGAACAGGCGTCCATTGAACTCAATGATGACGCCGCGCTCGTTGATAAACTGGAGCGTAGCCGGATCCGGTATCGGCAATCTCAACTCACCGCCTTCGGCGGGCATAAATTTTCGGATCGTAGCTTCAGCTGCCAAGGTAAACGTCTTCAGCTTTGCCCGTCGGCGAATCCGATACGCAATGATCGCACCATTTTCGGTCATTCTCTTAATGTGCACTTCCGCCACTTGCCATCGGAGCGACTTGAGGGAGATAGACGAGGGAACTTCACATCGCTTGTTTAACTCATACGCCACCCGGGCAAAGTAGCCGTCTCGACTGTCTTGTTCGTTGCCTTCTCCCCAGATGTCGCCGTCCAGACGACCCGTGATTCGCTCAAAAGCTGTGGCTCGTTTGCGCGGGTCCTTGTCCTCGATCATCGCAAAGGGATCCCGCAACCGCGTCCGTCGCTTACGATCGAGTTGTGCCTTGCGACGAATGAAGTCTTTAAAGGGCAGTGGCATCACGCGCGACGGCTCTTGATCCACATTCACCGCTTCTTCCACGAACTCGGGTTGTTCGTATTTTTGGTGCTCCGGATACTTGTTGGGTTCGGGCTCTTTGGCACCGAGACGAGCCACCTTTATCTCGATAACGGTAGCCTCGATCTCGGGCTGGCATTCCGGAATGGACTCACAGGTGGACTCGAAACGCCGTCGCTCGTAAGACACCCCGACCATGGGTCCGCGCGCGCGCAATGGGATCCCCGGTGACGGGGCGCTCCACACACCCCGACTGTAACCAAACAACCCCATCATGTACGTAGCCACCAACAATCCATACAGAGCGCCCGTCATCAGCACCGCAACGACAAACGCCCCAATGGACGAGCGATGGTCCCATCGATCGGGCCGCGTCACGGCCCCGATTCCGGCGTCCGATTCATGACAACGATGTTCACTTGTTTGATCCCGTGCTCGTTGCCCATGATGGCCATAAAGCGCGTCGCCCAACCCCATGGTATGGTTCGATCCGCCGCAAAATTAACGCGCTTTTTCTCCTGGATGCGCACGTTGGGACCCAGCTTCTCAGCGGCCTGACGTGCACATTGCTCGAATAGCTCAGCTGCCTCGTCATTGTCCCCAGTCCGTGGCAACTCCTTGAGCGCTGGATTCAACGCGATGCAATCGACCACTGGGGTCCGATCCAATCGAAACACCAAGTCTTCGCCCAACATCACTCGAGGCTCTTTTTCTTCGTGCTCCTGCACCTTCTTTACGTTGGTGTTTGGAACCACAACCGGCACTTCCTTCAACACGTTCTCAGGTCGTTCGGGCTCGCGCGATATCAAATCGCGCTCCACCCGCGTTCGCTCCAAACGCTCGTCGTACAAGGCGGTCTCCACGCTCGCGCCCACCATGAAGATAACGAGCAAGACCAACATGACATCAACCATCGGCGTCACATTGATTTCACTTAGAGTGGTGAGAGAACCGGGACCATTCTGCCTGGAGTTGCCTATCGCCACCAGAGACCTTCTTTCAGGGCACGTTCAGCCATGCTCAACAAGCTCCTAACGCATCAGAAAGAAGCGTCGGAGCATGTTGATGTAATCCGACGAAAAACCTTCCACCTCGATGCTCATCTTGCGAATGCGCCCCACAAAATAATTGTAGGCCATGACCGCCGGAATGGCCACGGCCAGACCCATTGCCGTGGCGATCAGCGCTTCACCGATATCGGGCATGACCATTCGCAAGCGGTTGGCACCGTCGTCGCCCCCACCCAACCCGATGATAGCGTTCATAATACCCCAAACGGTGCCGAATAGACCGATAAAGGGCCCTGTCGACCCGCATGTACCCAAGATGCTCACCCAACGCTCCAAACGAACCACTTCGAGCCCCATTGTGCGCTGAACAGCCCGCTCTACGTTGACAAAGTCGCTCCCCAGGGTCTTCACATCGGCAGCACGCTCGCGTATCCGAGCCAACTCTTCAAACCCCGCCAAGAACACGCGGCTCTCAATGCTGACTGGATCCGCTTCGGCCACTTCCACCACATCATTGGGGTGATCGGCCTCCCAATACTGATCAGAAAACCGCTTGGCTGCGCGACACAATAGGGTGAACGAAATCCACTTATAAAATGTAATGATCCAGCAGACCACACTCATCACGATCAACACGACGAGGACCCACCAAACCACCCCCTGGGCTTGCGTGACACTTTGGAGCACGTCGAATCCAGGGTCCATCGTTCCCGTTGTGTTGGTTAGAACCGCTGATAGCACCCGGGTCCTCCCATTGTGTGGACTTCCGGCGGTCTATCATGGGTCGTTCAGTGTGTCAATTTGGCCCATAGCCTCAAATGAACCGGAACTCCTTTGAATCCGCGGAGTTTGACATCGCCCAAGGGCGAACTACAATATTGCGTGACCAGTCTATGCAACTGTTAATCCGCGACCGAAATCATGAACGATACCAACGACCCGTACGAAGACGACGAGGCCCAAGAAGACCAAGGGACAAGTGCGCACAATGATTCGATGCCACCCCAATCCAACGACGACGCCAACAAAAACGCGGGGGCGGAATCACCCTCACCGACTGAAAGCACCGACCCTGACATGCCGGCGTTTTCGGAGGATGCCTCCTCCAACGAGCCGGATGACGATGACGATTCAGACGACGAGAAAACAGCCGCAATGAGCCTGGAAGAGTTGGGGATCATCCCGCCCTCAACCGAATCACAAGACGAGGCCAATCCGGACGATCCACCCAATCCGTATGAGGAAAGCTTGGACGACGACCGGACACAAATGAATGTTCAGGTCGATCCAAAGTTGGGCGCAAAACAGGGTCCACACAATGAATCATCGGTGGATGTGGATCCAACCCTTGCCCGACCGCAACCACAGTCCCAGGAGGACGGCGCAATGGGGCCGACGCCGACTCCACCCGGTCCACCACCATTGCCGATGGACGTGGATTTGGAGTCGATTGACCTATCGATCGAACGCCCGAAAGGCAGCCAAACAACGAGTACATCGAGTAACGCCCGACCACCCTCGATGAAAGCAATGAATTCGACCCTAGCCAGTTCCCCAATGAGACGCAGAGAAAAATTAGAGGTGAGTCCACCCGAGGCGCCGGTCGTAAAGCCCGCGGTGCACCGAAAAAAAGAAGAGAGCTTTTCCGGCATCGATGCCGCTGAAGGCCGCACGATGATGTTCGACGCAGCCGTCTTGCATGCCGCTGCCAGCGCCGAACCGCAGGGCGTTCTCACCACAATGGAGGGTCCGGATCAGGGCAAGGAGTTTTTCCTGCGCGCCGCATCCACCCTGGTTGGACGGTCATTGGAGTGCGATTTAGTCATCAACGATTCTTCGGTCAGCCGAAAACACTTTCGGATCGACCGACGTGATGGACAACACATCATTGTCGATTTGGGCAGTGGAAACGGCACCCGCGTAGACGGTGAACGGGTCACAAAGTGTGCCCTGCAGGAACGAGCACACATTCACATAGGAACAACTGTTCTCCAATTTGACCTGGTTGGCAGCCAACAACGCGGCGGTATAGAACAACCTGCGAGCAAGACAATGGGGCCGCTGCTCTTCTGGTCCATGGGAATCTTTTTATTGATTTCGCTCGTCTTTGTCGTCGGTCTGGTCGGGGATCACTTTCAATGGTGGCAAAGCGACGAGAGTCAACGGAGAGCAATCAAGACAAAGTCGGTGGCCACATCGGGGCCGGACATCGATGAAATCCAGATGTTTTTGGCCGAAAAGGATCTGAATGGTGCCGCCAATGCGTTGCGGGATGCCCGAAAACGCTATGGAAACACGAACGAACTGAACGAATTGTCGGCCCAATTGCGCGATGCAAAGAGCCATTACGAGACCATCCAACGTCATCGCAAGGCCTTGTCCAAGAACGACAAATCGCGCACGGACTGTCAAGCCATCATCCGCAGCCTGGAAGTGATTCCCACCGATAGCCCCTTCTACGAGGACGCAACCATGCTCACTGAAAGTGCGTACGACACCATTGTGGAATCCCTCAAAGACGAAGCATACAAATTGGAAACTCAGGGCCTCTATGCCGAGTCACTGGCGAAAGAGGAACGTGTTCTCACGTTTAGACCCGATGACTCCGAAGCCACTTATCACAGGGATCAACTCAATAAAAAATTGGAAGACCAAGAGAAGGGAAGCGATAGATCCCAAAGCGATGACGGCAAAGAGGGCAACGCCTCCCGTGAAGATGCGACCGTGAAACCACGCGATAAACCCGCGAAGGTGGCGGCCAAAAAATCCAATAAAACCACTCGGAAAGAGAAACCTCGCAGAACCAAGAAAGAGCGAAAGGTGGCTCCACCGAAGGTCGTCAGAGTCACTCCGCCGACGCCCCCTCCCGTGGGCCGAAAAATGGCTCAGATGGGTGTGGGGCACAGTTTGTACAGAAAGGGACTCTTTCAAGCGGCAGCAAGTCATTTCGACAAGATTGGTCAGGATGCTGGGATTGTGCAGAAAGACCGGCGCAGAGCCAAGAAGATAGCCACGAATATCCGAGCATTTGCGGACAAATACACGAACGGACAACAAGCTGCGGGAAACGACCGCTTCTCGAATGCGATCACATTGCTTAATCGTGCCCTTGTTCTCGATGGTCGTGTCAGCAAACCCGGCCATTACGGTAGCAAGATCCGCAGCAAGCTAGCCGACATGTACGCTTCACAAGCCCAACGAAGCTGGAACAACGAAAACTATGCACAGGCCGCAAGACAGGCGAACAAGGCTCTCAAATACAACAAGAATCAACCGGTAGCCAAGGTGATACGCAAAAAGACACAAGCCCAAGGGGACAACCTACTGGCACGAGCCAGAGATGCGAAGAACCGAGGCAATTACGGCGCGGCGAAGAAAATTCTCAGAAGCATTATCACTACGGCGGGCAAGAAAAGCAGTAACGGCAAAGAAGCCTCTCGGCTTCTACAAGAAATCCTGATGGATGAAGCCGCTGAAGAAGACGATTAGCCCGATTATTGGGAGGGAATGGCCGGACCACTTGTGTCCCATGGCATAGGCGTGGTCTGATTGCTCTGTTGCCGGGATGGCGGAACTGGTAGACGCAAGGGACTTAAAATCCCTTGCCCGTAAGGGCGTGCGGGTTCGATTCCCGCTCCCGGTACATTCTCCCCTCTATTGTTCTATTTCGATGCCTCCTCAAAGCGAGGCATTAATTGAACCAGATTGCAGGGCCGCGTACGCAGATCCAGTTGCTCGTGGAGAATGGCATCCCACGCCAATCGGCAAGCTCCGGTGGATCCTGGCAAACAAAAGAGCAACGTGCCGGACGCCAGCCCACCCGTCGCGCGGGAGTTGATCGTGGACGATCCGATCTCCGCGTAACTCAGCGTACGAAAGAGCTCACCAAATCCTGGGATCTTCTTCTCGTACAACCCTTCGAACACGTCGGTTGTGGAATCCCGTCCCGTCAATCCGGTTCCACCCGTAGACAGCACCACATCCACGCGCGAATCGTCGCACCAACTTTTCACAAAGGCACGAATCGTCTGTGGATCATCGGGGCACAGTTGTCGGGCGACCAAGGTGTGGCCCGCAGTCTGTACACGTTCAATGAGCAAATCACCCGATGTATCGGTATCGACTGTCCGCGTGTCAGACACGGTCAGGACAGCGACACCAACCGGTTTCGGCGTGGGCCCTTCCAAAGACGTGGTCACGGTCTTGTCCCCTTTTCAAAGTCATTTGTGTCACCTTCGACGCTTACCACCGAGGACCGTGCGGCACAAGGCCTGTTGAAGACCACCCGAGTCCGTCGCTTGTATTCGGCATCGACTGAGGCACAATGGCCTTATGAGTGCAGAGAAAGAAGAACCCGTTACACACCCATTGGGCACCGCGGCGGTCCAGGTTGAGCGCCATCCTCAAGACGCCAAAGCCGAAGACGTCGTGGCGGTGGAAGAGCCCCTGGAGATCCGAGTCAACGACACCCCAGTGGCCGTACTCATGCGTACTCCCGGCTTGGAGAAGGAGCTCGTGGCTGGTTTTCTGTTAACCGAAGGGATCATCGATGATTTCGACGACATTCAAGCCATTGCCCCCTGTACAGAGCCTACACTGCCCAACCGCGAAAACATCATGCTCACCTCACTCGCTGCGGGATGTTCACTGGCCGACCAGCGCATTGAAAGGGCCCAGCGCCAGCTCTACACCAGCTCAAGTTGTGGACTGTGTGGCAAAGCCACCATTGACAATTTGTTTCAGCACATTGTCCCCAATGACGCCTTTTGCGAAGTCCCGGTCTCGTTGGTGAATGCGGCCGGTTCGCTCGCGCGCGTGAAACAACCCATGTTCCAACAAACAGGTGGGATTCACGGCGCCGCCCTCTTCGACATGGACGAACCCTATACCATTGAAGCATCCGCCGAAGATATTGGGCGTCACAACGCGGTCGACAAGAGCATTGGGACCATGGTGCTGGCAGACAAGCTTCCGCTCACCAACCGAGCACTGTGGGTCAGCGGTCGAGCCAGCTTTGAAATTGTGCAAAAAGCGTTGGTGGCGGGCATTTCAGCGATGATTAGTGTGGGAGCACCCAGCTCATTGGCTGTGGATATGGCTTATCGTGGACGCTTGACGCTGATTGGATTCGCCCGCCAAACCGATCACTTCAACGTGTATTGTGGTCGCGTCAGACGCGAATCCTAGCGTTTCACGGGGACAGCCGTGCCGGTGAAAGCCCTCGATTGAGACGCCTCGTTCGCCTTCTTGACGCCCATCATGAGGATCTGATCGAAGGGAAAAGACATGCCGATCGCAATCTCCCGTCCTTGCCCACTGAGGCTGGTTCGAAAATTCGATCCCACCTGAAACAGATCCAAGTTCTTCGCTTCACTAGGCTGGAAGATCTCCACAAGCGGCTTGAACAATCCGAACCCTTTTCCCAGATCCATTTGGCACACAAAGCCCGTACCCTTGGGCACCTGCTTCAGCAATCGGGCGACGTCCGTATTGTTCCCTGTGTTCGATCCGGAAATGACCCGCTTGGCCTGCACAGACGCCGTGGGTCCCACCGCCACCGCCAAGGATTTCGGACCAAAACCGACAGCCAACTCAAATCTGTTCCCCAGCACCTTGAGCAACTTCTTAATGTTCCCTCCGCTCTCGGCATCAAACGTCGCTGCCTTGTCCGCATCCAATGTGATAGAAAGACCGTGAACGGTTACATTCCCTTCTGTCTTCGTCAGGGTGCTCACCTGAACGCCCATGGGCTGTACAATCTCCCCGATCGCTTTCACAAATTGGGGGAAATCGTTCGACGGGAGTGTTTGAAGTGCAGGCGGCAAGAACTCTCGAAGTCGGTCAAATCCTTTCTCGTAGAGCAACGACATAAATTCCGTCCACGCCGCCTTCGTCGCTGCACCATCGCTCACCTCGACCGAGAGCAAGATCCCCATGGGAAAAGAGCCATCCGCATACAAGGACAGCCACGAAAGCCCGTTGGCCAACCGAGACATTTTCTGGATGATTTCTCGCACCTTTTTCATTTCCGAATCGGTCAACTGAAGCAGACTAACGACCGGTCCCAAGCTTCTATTATTCATTGAGTCCGAAAATGTCTTCATCATGTCGCCGGTTTCGTATCCCAACACAAGCCAAGTGCCTTGTGGCGCTTTCTTCATCCCACTCAGATCCGACGAGCTCAGACCCTTCGCAACCCGTTCGACCTCACCACCCGACAGGGCTTGAACGGCAAGAGACACGTTGATTGTCCCCCCTTTGGTCAATCCTAAAATCAAGCGCAGCCCTTCCATCTCGTTGACGGCGATCTTGAGCGCTGCGGACACCTTGTCCCAGACCAGCCCGAGCGTCTTTCGTCCACCCTCCGATATGGATGCGTCTTGAAGAAACTGCGTCTTCACCGACGACAGCATCGCCATTCCCACTGCAACCTCTGCCCCGTAAACACGTTTCAGGTTGGTTGCCGACACACGAACCTCAAGCAAATCAGAGGGGGTAAAGTTTCGCGCGACCTCCGATAGAAACGTCTGCGCTTGGGAAAAAAGTTTGGCGTCGG
>CAUZBV010000010.1:0-19709 GCA_963578115.1 Myxococcales bacterium | reverse complement strand
AGGTTTTCAAAATGTTAACTTGGGTTTTCATCCCGCAACGAGTCAGCCCCCTTGGATTGCAGCGGCTGACCTCTGGGTCGTCGGTGGATCTCGACCACCATCACGCTCATGCTGTGGGATCAAGCCGTAGACTGTATCGTTCGCGCCCCAAACGCTGGAAACCCAACGCACGGTATAAATAACCTGCGGGCGCGTTCATTCGATAGGCCTCCAGGTCAATGCCACGGACACCGGTGGACACGGCATACGCAAGCAGCGCCTCGACCAATGCGCGCCCCTGCCCTTTGCGTCGATAGACGGGGTCCACATAGAGCGATTCAATCCAATAGGAGGGACCGAGAAATGTGATCGAGTGCCACCGATGAGCCACAATGACCCCGACAGCTTCGCCGCTTGACTCGTCTCGAACCACACGAAGGAAACTCTGTCCCCCATTGACGGAGAGAAGATGAGTCATGGCCTCCACCAAGGCGCTGGGTTCGGCCACAATGCCCAAGTCACTGAGATCCGCCTGGAACAAGGCCACCAAGGCGGGGATGTCGCGGATCTCCGGAAGGTGTATCGCCGGTGGACGATGGGTCATCTAACGTAGCCTCATTTTAATCATCGTAAGCAATGGCTCCAACACACATCACGGACACAGCACCGCCACCCTTGCGTTGACTTCCTGCTCGAACTCCAGGCTTCGTGCAGCCTCCGTCCAGGCCTTTGACCATGTGCTCAAGTCTTCAAATCCATACCGTCCATACACCGCACCGACTTGCTCTTCCTGACCACGTTTTCGCAGACAATAGATCTCTTCATAGCTGCGTGCCAGACGTTCCAACACGTCGTTAATAGCGCTTGGCTCCCGCGTGATTCGCTTGAGCGCATTAATGTCTGCTTCCATGGATCCCAGATGAACCTCCATCTGAGCCAATTGCTCGTCCACACGTTTTACGAGGTTTTCAAGGCTGCGCTGATCCTGCGCCAACCGGTCCCGCTGTTTGGTCAACAGCCCTTCCACTGCCAACCATCGACCACGAAGATCGCGCAACTCAATTTCCGTATCCTCGCGAAGTCGTTTCACCTGCTGGTCCATCTCCGTTCGGCTGGTGGGCAAGGCTGGTGTGTCGCTTTGATCGCAACCCCAAACACACACGATAATCACCGTGAAGCACCACACCGCAGATGGCGTAAAGGCGATGGTTTTTCTATGGGTAGCTGCAGTTTTCATGGATTCAATGGTGGCCCATCCAGGAGTACCCCGTGTCTCGCTCATTAGCATAGTGGCTTCACCGATTGGCGTAAACCGCCCATCTCCGTACGACTCGAGACCATAAGAGATTACTCAAATTGATCCTGATAGGCCTGAAACTCACCATTCCACCAACGCAGCTGGACCTCTTGACGTTCTAACGCCTGCTGAAGCTCCAGTTTCTTGGGCTTCAAATTGTGATTGTCCAAGTCATCCACAAAGGCTTCGAAACTGTCTACATAACCCGTCCAAATATCGAGGAGTTCACTGTGAAGCGCTATCAGACGCGGAGACTCCGGTTTGATGGCATGAAGGTCCTCCACCACCAAACGACAGCGGGTCAGCACCTCTTGCTTGACATAGGATTTGCACAGACTCGGCGTGCCCTTGTCTTGCAACCTCGGTTGGTACCGCGCCAGATCGTCAATCGTATGGCGAACGCCCTGGAGCATTTCATCGTAATTACGTAGCGCTTGTTGATTTGAGTAATCACATCCGAACAAAGACAGGATCACAAAACCAACCAGTACGATGAGCTTGCTCATAACGACCCGGTCACGCATGGATCCTCCCCTTTGTGGGTGTTGCCCTATGGATTGTCGAAGCCAACTGTAGAGATCGCCCAACCACGCCAATCACGCAAGCGAAATGCTCGAATATCGAACTGATTAATGTCAAAGGCGGGGTGATCAACCAAGAAGCTGTACATCTGCTTTGGGCCAGGAAGAGGAACCATCAAGCCTTCAATGGCCCAAAAGTCAGGCAGCGTATAGTCTCGGAGACTGCCCGGCGCCGTGATGGACCAGGACAGCGCACCCGTGGCGCCGTAGATGCGCATGGCATGAAGACTGGGCGTCGCCCCCGCTGCCAGTGTGTAGGCAATGTCCATGGGCTTCCATGGGCTGAAGGAGATCGGTTTTTGATACGCAGGGATCCATACAAAGGGTCCCAGATGGATGGCATGGGTCCCCATCGTAAGTATCGTGTCCTGCGAGCCCGGGCCGCCGTGAATGGATCGAAGCGACACATCCACCGTGTCCTCCTGAACGATCCGCCAGTCAACGCCGTCAAAATGCAGCACAGTGGCGCCATCCCCCACAGCGTAGACATCGTCCGGGCCCCGCCCCCATACGGCGTGCATCGCTCGCGTTACCGGTAAAGGCATCGACTCGAACGTGCCGGCGATGCTCTGTCCTACCAGCGCATGACCGCCTTCTCCAAGGGCAATCACGACACCGTTATGATCACACCACACCCCATTCAATGTGTCGTAGAACGGTACCGCCTCGGTCTTCCACGGACCCGACGGACCCTCCCGATGAATCACAGCCCCGTGGGAGCCAACGGCCCATAGCGAATTGTTTTCTGCACGACAAACGGCACGTAGATCCTTGGGCGGGCCAAATGCAATCGGGCTCCAATCGCTGCCATCCCAGTTCAACAGTGCATATTCACCAACAGCCACAGCGGACTCTTCTCCGGTATTGATCACGCCACGCAAGTCGTTCCCCACGCCTGCGTCGTGATTTTCCCAACCAATGCCGTCCCAGCGGAGAATACGTCCGCTGTCTCCAACCATCACAACACCACCCAAACCATCCGATGCAATGGCCCGAAGAGGGGGCCCGCTGGCGACCGCCTGCTGGGCCCAGCCGTTGCCCTGGGTAGCCAATACGCCGCCGCGCGCTGTGACGGCCAACGCAGAGCCGTTGGGAAGAACATGGACCGCCAGAACGTCCCCATCGTACCCGCTGGACTGTTCCGACCAAGACGTGCCATCAAATCGATAATAGGCACCCGTATCAAACGATTCCTGTTGTTCTCGAAGGACTTCACTCGTGGGAAGCAGGTCGTCCATGTCGGTCAGTGCAGCGGCGTGATAGACATACGACGCATCGTAAAGCTCGCCCGTCAATGCATTGGGGAGATGTTCCATGACGACATTCCTGTCATCCAGTTCAAGCGTTCGTTTGGTCAAGGGTATCAAGCCATCACTCCCTAACTCGAGCCAGACCTGTACTTCGGCCGTGTTGGGCCCGTTTTTCTCGTCGAATGGACGGGGCTCGATCGACGTATTAAGAGAACGCTGCAAAGGAATATCCAGCATGATGTCCGTACGTACAACGACGGGCGGTTCCCCGCTCTCTGGATCCGGCCCCGGCGCAATAAAGACGTGTCGGTCAACACCCATGGCGTAAGGAATAAATTCCGCTTTCCCCGCCACCTTTCTAGCCAACCCACCGAGGCAGTAAATCGCGACCTCTCCCAAGCGCACATTCGAGATGGTAAACGCCTGTTCACCCTCATCCACATGAATGATGGCGGTATCTTCGAGTTGTGGCGTACCAAACAACGACGCACTGCTCACAAAGCAGCGGACTTGGCGCTCTCCTCGATCCGGCACGCACCGTGGCGTTCCATTCACCACGCCGGCGCACGTGAACGCATCCGGACAATCCTCGGCGATGGCACACTCTTGGGAACAAAAAGACGGCTGGTCCGGCAATGTGGTGCAGAGCGGAGCTGATTCGATACAATCTGTATCGGAACCACACGGCGTACAGAATCCGGCAGCGGGCTCAAGCACATCGGTACACTGCCCGGGTGGCAAGGTCAGATACTTCCCGATCCCATACACCATCCCACTGACCGCACCCAAGGACCACTCTTTCGCTGGACCACCTGGACCGGACGAAGACGGAACCATCGACTCCAACGAAAGGGTCACGTTCGTCGCATTAAACGCCAGCACCGATGCGGCACTGGAGCCTTCTTTTGCAGCCGAGATGTCGAGCGGTCCTCCGAGCCCGAGCGCACTGAGCGTCACCTGACCCCGCTCGTCCGTATATCCCTTGAGTTTGGGCGGTACATTGTGCCCCACCACGACCACAGCTGATTCAATGGGATCGCCCGAGGTGGATTCACGCACGGTGATGTTGATCGTGTTCTCAATGGGCTCGCCCCAAACACCGCCCCATTCCGCGCGTGGATCGTAATAGACATATTCTTGTAACAAGCGAGTGGATTGGTCCGTGTTCCACGCGACCTGGACCGACACAGGGCCCACTTCTTCCGCCCTGGGTGTCCGCACTAGTAATCGCGTAGAGGAGGCTTCGTCCATGGAACCTGTCATCTGCTTGCCAAAACTCACCGTCGGCTCGGTGGGAAATCCCACCCCATAAAGGGACACCAACGTGTTGCCGGCAATGGCACCGGACGGAGGCTCGCAAACAAAGATTTTGGTTTCACTCGCCTGGTAGGTGAACCCATGGGGTAGAAGGGCCATTACCGCTCCCCGCTTCACACGTATCGAGGCCGTACCAGGGCTCCCAGGGCCAGTGGTCGCAACAATCGTGTGTTCATCCACGACCGTCACGTTGGTCGCGGGAAGTGCTCCCACAAACACTTCCGCGGACTCCTCCGAAAAACCGACTCCCTGGATCGTGATGCTCGTCCCGCCATCGGCCGAACCCTCGGTGGGCGCAATGACCTGTATGGCCATCTCCACAACGTATGCATACGCACTGTTCAACACAGCCGCCCCCTGGCCGAAGACGTCCACCGACACGGCTACGATCGTGTTCGGTACGCCCGCAGGAACGGTCACTGCGACCAGGTTTTTCCCGACATCCACGGACACGAGTTTCGACTCCACGTCACCAAAGAAGACCCGAATGTCCGACGGCTCAGAGTTCATCCCGTGCACCGCCAAGATCACTTCACCACCACCACTGCCAGGGCCTTGAGTCGGCCACAAACCCTCGATCGAGAGAGAAGAGGTGCTTTCATCAATGTATGCGAAGCCATGGGGTACCGTGATCGATTCATGCTCACAGGCAATCAGAATATCCACTGCACCGGCGGCACTCGGTGGAATACGAACAACCAACTTCTTTCCCGTCCAGGAGGTGGATATGACCTGCGCCTGGTGACCGTTTATGAAGACGTTGCACGACGGGACCAATCCTGCACCCGTCAGCGACAAAGTCCCGCCGCCTGCACGAGGCGCTGTCAGCGGCGATATACCAGAGATCGCCAGCGGAGCCACGTAGTGAAAACCCTTGAGTAATCGCCCCACTCCGCTATCGCCCACAGCGTGCACATTCGCCCAACCCACAACGCCTTCGGGCAGAAGCGCCAGAATCGTGTCATCACTCAGCACAGTGACATCCAGCGCCATTCGACCGTCAAACAAAACAACATCCGTCTCAATCAATCCACGGCCGTAAATTTCCACAGGAAGCCCACCCTTCACCGGTCCCGCGCTGGGCTCTACACGGTCGATCACAACGTCCGCTCGGTACTGAAACCCCGCTTCAAGCGCGCTCTCTCCACCGTCGGGGTTCACAACACGCACCGTCACCCTCCCTGCAGAATGTGGTGGTGTCTGACTCGTGATACGAGACGCGCTCGAAACGACCGTATCGAGGGCCTTGCTGGCCCCAAAAAAGACCTCCGCACCCTTCTGAAACCCGCCACCATGGATGTCCACCAATTCCATGCCTCGTGGCTGTCCATAGTTGGGCACCACGTCGACGACCGCAAAGCCAATAATGAGCGGAGGAGGTTGAACGGGCGGAGACGGTTGGGTAGACGGTGCGGGTTTGTAATCGTTCGGATCAGGCAACTGACAGCCCGCGCTCAGGAAAACGAGCGCGAATGAGATGATGATCGAACGATAATGGGTCATGGCGAGGCTCCGGGCCAACTCAAGCCCAATTGAATGTATCGATCGAGACCCCAAGCGTCAAACGATCAATCGAATGCACGCCCTCATCAGGCGGGGATTTACCAAGGCCAACGGACCATTCGGTTTTCGATCCGTTTTGCGGTCATGCCTCCAAGCACGTAGACGTAACCACCCATCGCCACGATGGACGCACCACTGACCGCAAAGGGCAGACGCTGGCCCAACCGACGGGTCGTGCCGTCCGCTCGGAAATGGTCCACCTCGTCGCGCAAGCTACGGGGTCGACGTCCGCCCAGCAGTAGCCAACCGTCATCCGATGGTATGGCGGTCATATCCGCCACCGGTCCTGGTAGCCGCATCGCGGTTCTTGCCAGGACCATTTTCTCGGGATCAAAGCGAACAATGTCGGCCATAGGACCGTGAGGGCCGTCTCCGCCCAAAAGAAGCACCTGCCCATCGGCCGTCAGGGCCGCTGCCATGTCGGAGCGCGGAGACGGTAATCGCGTATCCAACTCGTCACAACGAGCATGACCAACATCCAATTGAATCACGGAATCCAGCCGCTGATCATTCGCACCACGCCCACCAAAGAGGTACACGGCTTCACCGACCTGAATGACCGCGCTTCGGCCCAATCCACGTGGAAGTCTGAAATTCTGGGGATCCAGCCGGTCGTCGATCACATTGAAAAGAAGCACCTCGTCGTGGGCGACCTCGCCAGCCAGCCCGCCAGCGATCAAGACGCTTGTCGTATTGAGTGCCACAGTCGCCACACCATGCCGTCCAGTCGGCAAACGCGCCTTGGCATCTTGGCAGCGCGTTCGTTCCGGCTCGCACAACGTCAGGACGTTCAAATCCTCGGCTCCCATCCGACCACCTACCAAGAGAATGCGATCTTCCAAGCCAGCAGCACCCGCCCAATAACGGGGACTGGGCAAGGCCATGGGAAGTACCGTGGGCAACACCGGCGCATTCGGACCCGGTTGTGGGACGGATTGGATACCAAGCCACACATCTCGCGCTGAGTCGGATTGCGTATATTCCAAGAACGAACGGGCCTGCGATGCATTCTCCGAACGACTGACAACCGCGCCTGGAATGGGTAGCAGCTCCCGTACACTCGCCGGCAGAGTCAAGGTGTGGCTCTTTGTGTTCAGAATGCCCCATCCGATATAGGCATCCACCACATTCTCGCGCAGTGCCGTAACCGCCCCCGTGGGCAACACACGCTCTTGAAGATTCTTGCCCAAATTCAACCGTCTCAACAGTCGTTTGGCCGCAATCCCGCCGGCGGTCGTGCGTGGATCGGCCAGTCCCACACGTACACCCTCTTGATCCAGGGCATCAATCGACCGGATCGCATCCACGCGGCTCTCTGCCAGCGTTACGGTCAGAGGCACATGAGTGAGAATAGACAACGTTGCCCAGTCGATTATGCCCGTGGGGCGGGCGACTTCCATGGCTGTCATTCCCTCGGTGACAACAATGTCGACGGACGAGTCCCCACCGATTTGCCGAATCGCGTCCACGAGGTCCAGACCCGAAACAAGGACTGTCACGCCCGGATGCGCTTCGGAGTAACGACGCCCCAACTCATTTAGCGGCGTCACCATGGACGGCACCGCGATCACATTCAGGGTCAAAGAGACGGCCCGCTCCGGAGATGCCACGGGTTCGCCTTTCGTTCCTTCTTTGTCTGGAGCGATGGATTTCACCGGAGTGGTTTGCGTGATGGGCGCAACCAACCCGCCCTTGGCCTGAGGCTTCGTTGGCGTGTCGCGAGAACAGCCCATAGCGAAACCAATCGAAAGGATGATCAAAGTCCGTAACTGCATGGTCGGGAGAGTACACCGGGTGTGGACATGGAACAACCGATTGCCGCCCAGTCGTGCCGTCGTCTAGCACGAACCCCATGTTCTTGGACCGCATTCGTCTTGCAATTGAAGCGGAAAAGGGCCGAAAATCGAGGGGATACCCTCCACCGCACTGCCTGGTGGAAACATTGACAGCCGGTGTCGCTGCCGATAGGCTTGAGGCGCCGCAGTACGCTGATTAGTGAGGTTGAGCTTGGCAACAGAACAACCAGCTGTAGCGGAGTCGAACCTGGTGGCTCCCGCGCCACCAAAGCCCGCTCCGACATTCGACCTGCGCAATCCGACCATGATGGTGAGTAAGCCTTGGTGGTTGAGCCGCTTGATTGGGGCTTTTCTCTTTCGACGCGTGCGCTTCGATGATGAACACGTGACAACGATCCAGGATCTGCACCAAGAAGGGTCCATCGTCTACGTCCTGAGCAGCCAAAGTCTGCTCGATTATCTGTACTTCAATTGGATTTTCTTGCGGAAGAAACTGCCCCTCGCCGTCTTCGGTAAAGGGATGCGTATGTGGCCATTCCGCTCCGCTGGCTCGCTCCTCAAGAGCATATTTCGATGGATAACAGGCCGGCGAACAACCAAATCCGACGACGACATCCTCCGCAACGCACCCTTGCAGCACCAACCAGTCGTTATTTTCTTGCGAAAAGCCCGTGCAATTCTCCCGTGGTGGGGCGAATTCAAGGAAGATCCCCTTCGATCCATCGTCGCCGCACAACAGAGCATGGATCAACCCATCATCCTCGTGCCCTTGGTGCTCATCTGGGAGCGAAAACCGGGCCGCTTCAATCGATCTCTGGTGGACCTGCTCTTCGGTGACCCCGACGCCCCTGGACGAATCCGGAAGCTCGTTAACTTCATCCGGCATAGAAAAAAAGCCCTCGTTCAACTCGCAGAGCCCCTGAACCTCCAAGATTTCCTGCAGGAGCACGACCATCTTCAACGGAAAGAGGCGATCGGGCAGAAAGTACGCTGGGCCCTAAATAGGCGGATTCATCTCGAGGAACGAATCATCCGAGGTCCTGTCCTCAAGCGCGCATCGCGGATGCGTGACGAGATCATGCGCCTCAAAATGGTTGAGGAGACCGTCAAGGAGACCGCAGCAGCCAAGAACATGAGCGTGGAATCGGTCCGAAAACAGGTCAAGCGCTACCTGAAAGAAATTGTGGCCGACTGGAAGCTGGGATATGTCGAATTCCACTGCTTTCTGCTGACCTTCGTGTTCAGTCGGATTTATGCCGGAATTGAAGTAGAGGGACTCAACCGAGTACGCGATGCCGCCCGACAAGCACCCCTGATCATTCTTCCTTGTCACCGAAGTCATATTGACTACCTCTTGATCAGCTATGTCTTCTACATGCATGGCCTGGTCCCCCCCCATATCGCTGCGGGGAAAAACCTGAGTTTTTGGCCCTTAGGCCATCTGTTCCGCCGCGCTGGCGCCTTCTTCCTACGCCGTGGTTACGATCAGAACCCCCTGTATAAGACGGTGTTTCAGACGTATTTTCACAAGCTCCTCAAAGAGGGCTATTCCATAGAATTCTTCTTGGAAGGGGGCCGTAGCCGGACCGGCAAACTGATCCGTCCTCGATATGGCTTGCTGGGGCACGTCGCCGATTCGGTCGTACAAGGACACGCCCATGATCTCCGGATCTGCCCCGCGGCCATTGGCTACGAGAAAATTGTGGAAAGCGAGGGGTTCCTAAAGGAGTTGAGTGGTGACAACAAGGATCATGAGAACATCAGCGAGCTGTTGAAGGCGACTCAGGTGCTCCGTTCTCGCTACGGTCGTGTGTATCTCAATTTCGAGGATTCATTCAGTCTGCGTGATTTCTTGGTCGACCACGGGATCGACCTGGAGAACGGATTCCGGGACGCAAACGAACGCAAGGAAGTGGTGAAACGACTCGGGTATCGAGTGCTGTCAGGAATCAACCACGCCATGGTTGCCACACCATCGGCGGTGGTGGCCACCGCTCTGTTGACCAAAACCCGCCGAGGCCTGAGTCGACGTGCGCTCCTCCGTCGAGTTGGGGCCTTGTTGGAATACCTGATGAAACGAAATGTGCCTTGTAGCTCTACCTTTAGCATGTTGCTGTCGGCCAACCGTGTGGCCTTGGAACCATTACGAAGTGAGGAGGGGAGCGATTTGGCAACGTCGCTTTCCATGCTCGATGGTCGCAATGAGCTTTCGAAGAAACTGGGGGAAACCATCGGGACCATCGTCGACCAGACCACTGCGATGCTGGTCAGCCAAAAACTGATCACGCGACACAAATTCTCCGATGACGTGGTGTTTCAAGTGCCCCCTGAACGCCGTCCAAACCTGGATTATTACCGGAACAACTTGGTCCATCACTTCGTACGTGAAAGCATTCTGTCCGTAGCGTTGCTTGGATGTCAGTCGGTTGGCGAGCTGTGGGGAGACCGAGTGCGCAACGACACGTACTTCCTGTCTCAACTTCTCAAGTACGAATTTGTCTACGAACAGGGGCGGGACTTCGACGACCAATATCGTGAAACCATCGGGTTGTTCCAGAGCGCTGACCTCATTGCGGGAGACCGGGCTGCAAAGATCACCATCCCCCGTGCTGGAAGGCGTTCCCTACGCCTTTTGTGCAACATCACTCTCCCGGTCATCGAAGGGTATTATGTGGTCGCAAGAACGCTCATTAAGCTCAAAGGACCCCAGTCCAAGAAAATCGTGATGGAATGGATCCAAATGGTGGGTGACCGGCTGTGGCGTGAAGGAGAGATCACATACAAAGAAGCCGTGTCCAGCGCCACATTCACCAATGCCGTGGATTGGCTACAAGACCAAGGGCTTGTCTCTCGAATTCGTCAATCCACAGGCCGGAAGTCCGTTGAGTTCTTCGAGCCCGGTCCTCGTGCCATTGAAGATCCGGATGCATGCGAAAACATCGCCAACCGACTCAGCCGGTTCTTGATTCGCTTCGACTAGAGAAATTCTCGACTTTTCACACACAAATCTGCGGCACTGTTCGCCCATCCGATGGAACAACGTTGACGTGCAACCCGGTCTACGATAGACCCACGCCATTGGCACCCTGTGGTCACGAAAGTATCCCCATGGTGGACCCAGGGGGGCACGATCCCTCAGGAGGAAACGATGATTCGTTCAATGCTGCTTGTGTTCTTCGTTGGATTGGCCACCCCTGCCCTGGCAGACTCGGGCACCGATTGGTTCTCCGCGATGCAAAAACGGAAGACCAAAGTAGCGGTCGCACTCACCGTTCCCGGTGGCCTCAAATATGGAAACACAGGCAAAGACCAGGTGGTGAACTCCAAAGTCGGTCACCTATACAATAAAGCCTTTGCCAAGCTTCGCCGCATGTATAGGCGCGCCACTATTGAATCGAAAACCTGCATGCAGGCTGCCCGAGAGCTGGGATATATGGCCCAACAATGGCGCGACAAAAACACCGGCCTTGGCATCTGGATTGGCCGCATCAATGGCCGATTCTGTACGGGTGAAGGTATGTTTCCGCCCCGAGTCTGGCTGGCCCAAATTATGGTGAACGACATGCCCCATGCCATCGTTCTCTATGACACGGGTGAAGACAAACTCATTGACGGTTTTTACCACTTCTAACGAAGAACCCACCGCTTCGTTGCTCCCAGTCAAGCCTCTTTCTAGCCGTATCCCACGCCCCGTGACAGGATACGACCATGAGCCGTCTCCTCTTGGCCACCGTGTTGTTCTGCGCGATTCCCGCACAAGCAGATGATCTCGCGAGATTGCTGTTGGACTATGAACAGTCCAAGGTGTTTTGTGCACAGCACAGCCCGTCCATTCTGACCATCGGTGTTCGCAGCAAGGCCGTTCCAGGACTCGACCCACGCACTCTGCCGACTCATTTCGGCACGGCAGTCGCTGTTCGAGACGAGACGGGCACCATCCGCATACTGGCGGCCACGTTATTCGCGCGCGGTGGCGAAGAGATGTTCATCGGCCTCCCATCGGACAAATCCATTGTCGTTCCTGCGATGAAAACCCTGGGAGACGGGGCTCTGGTGGAACTCTTGGTTGACCCCAAAGCGCTCCCGGACTCGCTCGTGGCCCTGCCTTTGTATGCGGCTGATCCCGTGCGTGCGACCATGCCCGTGTTCACAATTATCAACGCAGGCACACAGTTTCCCATACTCATTCGGGGCATGATCGTAGACGTCCTGAGAGGGGTACTCCAAGGGATTTTGGTCACCAACATCCCCTTGCCCTATGCCACCCCACTGCTAAGCGCCTCTGGACATCTCGTGGCGATCAATTATCGTCAGGCTCCCAAACGAGATGAATTCTCCATGGCGATTTCGGCGGAAACACTGCGTGAATGGCTTCGTTCAGAAAGTTCGACAACACATCCAGACCCACCAGCTCGCTGAGCCACACTCCCATGTAGTCGTGGCCGCAAGTGGCGGGCCTGACTCCACCGCTCTGGTCTATGCGCTGCATGCGCTACAGTACCGGCTGACCGTGGTGTACGTGGACCACGGGACACGTCCCGAAACAAGCGAAGAATCCGACTTTGTCCAACACGTAGCCACCACGCTGAGCCAGGACTTTCGCTCCCTTTTGTGCCACCCATCGTCCCACACGGAAGGCGCACTTCGCGATGCCCGGTACGCGGCCCTGGCGACCGTTGAGGGAGACCGATTGGCAACGGGACACACCGCGACGGACCAAGCTGAAACAGTCCTCATGCGACTCTTGAGAGGTGCTGGGACCGTGGGTTTGTCGGGCATTCCACCACGACGCCAGCGTATCATTCGCCCCCTGCTGGCACTGAGCCGCTTGGAAGTCATTGGTTATCTACAGGACATCGACGCCAGCTATTGCGTCGATCCAACCAATGAGGAGCTCGATGCGCTTCGCAACCGCGTACGCCATCAACTCATGCCCCTGTTGCGTGACGAGTATCAACCCAATCTGTCGGACGTTCTTGTCCGCATGGCGGACGCTTTGCGACGCGACCGCCGGTTCTTGGAAGCCGCCGCCACCAAACACGTGAGCGCCCATGGGTTGGACGTAGAGGCCCTCAAAGCCGTGCACCCTGACCTGGTACCCCACATCCTTCGTACAGTCTCACCCGTCCCGCTAACGGCTGAACGCATTCAGGCCATCGAACGCCTCGTGCACAACCAAGGGGGCGCCGTCCAATTGGAAGGAAATGTGCTTGTCGAACTCCCGAATGCTGGGAAAAACCTGCTTTTCCGTATCTTGGACCACAACCGTGCGTCCGACTAACCTTGACGGACCCATCGAAGAGCGGTAGAGCCAATATGACGTTTTCTGAACAAAATAACGGACATTGAACGGCATACAGGTATCCTTCTTGGGAAGAAGTAAGGGCGATTGTGGGTTGTCAACCCTGTACACCCTGCCTATCCTTAAAAGGAGACGACTTAAACGGACCCGAAAAGGGCAATAGAATTGAAGCAAAACTATAAGACAATCGTACTGTGGATTTTTCTGATCGTGATCTTTGTCGCGATCTATCAAACATTAAAATCCACGGGTACTGGCCAACTCATCGACTTCAGCGATTTCTATCACCGCGCACTCCCTGGGGAAGAGGTGGAAGAGACGCACGGATTGCGCGTCATCAAAGTCGTCGTTCGCGGTCCCAATATCGACGGTGAATATACCGACGGAACCAAGTTCCGTACCATCGGAAACCTTGAACCATACGAAGAAAAACTTCTTCAAAACGGGGTGCTCGTTCGGCATGAGATGCCGGACCAAGACGGCTTTTGGCTATCGATCATCGGTACATGGCTGCCCATGATATTCCTCTTTCTCATCTTCATTTTCTTCATGCGTCAGCTCCAAGCCGGCGGCGGCAAAGCCATGAGTTTCGGCAAGAGCAAGCACCACGTCATCACCGAAGCCAACAATCGCATCACCTTTAAAGACATTGCAGGGGCCGACGAAGCCAAGAATGAGTTGCAAGAGATTATCGAGTTTCTAAGAGATCCCAAAAAGTTCACGCGACTGGGAGGACGGATCCCCAAAGGCGTGTTGCTGACCGGTCAACCCGGAACGGGCAAGACATTGCTGGCCAGAGGTGTCGCAGGGGAAGCCGACGTTCCTTTCTTTTCAATTTCAGGCTCCGACTTTGTAGAGATGTTTGTCGGTGTGGGTGCCAGCCGGGTGCGCGATCTCTTTGAAACGGGTAAAAAGAATGCTCCCTGCATCATCTTTGTGGACGAAATTGATGCGGTTGGGCGCCATCGAGGTGCCGGTCTTGGCGGCGGTCATGATGAGCGAGAGCAAACGCTGAATCAGTTGCTCGTCGAAATGGATGGATTCGAATCCAGCGACGGGGTGATTATCGTAGCGGCAACAAACCGTCCGGATGTGTTGGATCCCGCCCTGTTACGCCCCGGGCGCTTCGACCGGCGTGTGGTTGTTCCCTTGCCCGACGTCGGTGGGCGAGAGGGCATTCTGAAGGTCCACACGCGAAAAGTTCCTGTCGCCAAAAGCGTCGAGCTCAAAGTCATCGCACGAGGCACACCGGGCTTCAGCGGGGCCGACTTGGAGAATTTGGTCAATGAGGCAGCCCTCGCGGCCGCTCGGCAGGATCAGAATTCCGTGGAAATGACCAACTTTGAGTTTGCCAAAGACAAGGTGCTCATGGGTACGGAACGCCGTTCCATGGTCATCAGCGACGAACAAAAGAGAGAAACAGCGTATCACGAAGCGGGACACACGCTCGTAGCGGTGAAGACGCCACACACGGATCCCGTTCACAAAGTGACCATCATTCCACGAGGCCCATCCCTTGGGTTGACTCAGCAACTTCCGGAAGAGGACAAGTATTCTCAGGATGCAGACCAAGTACTGGCCATCATCGCAGTGCTTATGGGCGGACGTGCCGCCGAAGATATCTTCTTGAACAAAGCCACCACCGGAGCTGGAAACGACATCGAACGTGCCACAAACTTGGCGCGACGCTTTGTGACCGAATGGGGAATGAGCAACTTGGGGCCGCTTGCGTTTGGTGAGTCAGAGCAACCCCTGTTCTTGGGTCGAGAGATGCAAAGACGACGCGACATCAGTGAACAAACTGCCATTCGAATCGACCGCGAGATCAAGCGAATCGTGAGTCAACAATACGATTACGCCGTAAAACTGCTCGACGACAATCGAGACGCCATGGAGCGTCTCGCTCAAGCGCTCCTTGAAATGGAAAGCCTGAACAACGAAGAGATCCACGCAGCCATTGACGGATCCACGATCGAGGAAATCCAAGCGCTTCGTGCTCAACGCAAGCAGGAGGAAGCCGACCGCGTTGATTTGGCGAACAGCGAGCCCTCAGAGCCTGCCGAAACCGACGATACGCCACGAACCACCCCCAGTATTGTTCCTCTCAAACCCGGTGGCGAAGAGACCTAACTTCTGGGTTGATTCATGCCGGCGCATGGTCTCCCATGACAACCGACATGAGATCAATGAGGATGGGAGCTGCTGTCATGAACCTCCACATCGGAAACACCACACATGACTTCGCCAAACCGCTGGTCATGGGGGTGATCAACACAACACCGGACTCATTCAGCGATGGCGGGTCTTTCCTAGACGTCGATGGTGCTGTCCATCATGGCCTCACACTGATCGACGAAGGCGCAGACATCTTGGACATTGGCGGTGAGTCCACTCGACCAGGATCCGATCCCGTGGACGCCTCGGAGGAGATGCGTCGTGTTCTCCCGGTCATTGAAGGGCTGACAGCCGTCACCACCGTCCCCGTCAGCATCGACACCACCAAGGCCGTCGTTGCACGAGCAGCCTGCGAGCGCGGCGCGACCATGATCAACGACGTCACCGGACTCTCAGGAGATCCCAACATGGCGAACGTTGTGGCTGAAACCGGTGCGGCTCTGTGCCTGATGCACATGCAGGGCACACCAGCCACTATGCAAAAGAGCGTTTCCTACACCGATGTATGCACAGATATTGAACAAACTCTGAGCCAAGCCATCGCCAAGGCACTGGAGCATGGGATCGAATTTGAGCGCATTGTCATCGACCCGGGCATCGGCTTTGGCAAATACCTCCAGCATAATCTTGCACTCATTCAATCCTGTGGCGTCATGGCCAAGCGACTGAAACGACCCATACTCATGGGCGTCAGTCGAAAGTCATTTCTTGGAGAACTCACGAAGCGTTCGGTAGACCAACGCGCGTTCGGTACAGCAGCGGCCGTCACTGCGTGCGTGCTGGCGGGGGCCCACATCGTGCGAGTTCACGATGTCGCTGCGGCTCGAGATGTGGTAGCTGTTGCACACGCACTGCGCAATGCATCCGACGACGGCAGGAGAGACTAATGGGACAACTCTTTGGAACAGATGGCATCCGTGGTGAGGCCAACGTAGCTCCCATGACACCGGAAACGGGTCTGCGATTGGGTCGCGCGTTGGCGGCAAAACTCCTGGAAAGCCCGAACCATGGACCCCATGGGCGACCGCGTATCGTCATTGGAAAGGACACGCGATTGTCGGGTTATATTTTTGAACAAGCCCTCACCTCGGGCATCTGCGCAATGGGTGCAGACGTGCTCTTGTGTGGCCCCCTGCCCACCCCGGGCATTGCGTTTATCACCGCCAGCATGCGTGCCGACGCGGGCGTAGTCATTTCCGCGTCCCACAACCCCTATTACGACAATGGCATCAAGATTTTCAGCCGAGACGGCTTCAAACTTCCCGATAGCCTGGAAAACGAGCTGGAAGCCGCGATCCTTAGCAACGCCTTTGCCGACACCGGCGCTACACGAAAAGACATTGGGCGTGCGTTCCGTGTAGACGGCGCGTGGTCTCGTTATGTGGTGTTCTTGAAGTCCATTTTGCCCAGCACACTCACGCTGGATGGACTCAAGGTTGTGGTGGATTGTGCGCACGGTGCTGCCTACAAAGTGGCACCGGCCGTCTTCGAAGAGTTGGGCGCCACGGTGATCGCCACGGGCGTGCAACCCGACGGAACAAACATCAACGAAGGCTATGGGTCATTGTACCCCGAACACATGTGTGCGCTCGTAAAAGAACACCATGCGGACATCGGTGTGGCGTTGGATGGTGACGCCGACCGAGTCATCATTGCCGATGAAAAGGGGCAAATCGTCGATGGCGATCACTTGATGGCCATCTCCGCGGTACGAATGAAGCAAGACGGTATGCTGCGCAACAACACGTTGGTTGGTACCGTCATGAGCAACCTAGGACTTGAGATCGCCTTGCGGAAAGCGGGCATCAACCTCATACGAACCGCTGTGGGCGATCGCTATGTTGTGGAGGCGATGAAGAAGGGCGACTTCAACTTTGGCGGAGAACAATCCGGCCATCTCGTTTACCTCGATCATTCATCGACGGGTGACGGCATGATTGCAGCGCTCAAGACACTGACGGTCATGTTGATGGAAGAGAAACCCCTCAGCGAGTTGGCCGGGATCATGAGCACGGTGCCCCAGGTGCTTCTCAATATACCCGTAACCCGTAAAACTCCCATCGACAAACTCCCATTGGTGCAGAAGACCATCGAAACAGTGGAAAACAAGCTTGGAGACACGGGACGTGTTCTCGTGCGCTACTCGGGGACGGAGGCGAAAGTTCGCGTCATGGTCGAAGGCACCGAACAAGACACCATTGATTCCTTCGCACACGAAATCGCTGAATCATTGCGAACCGAGGTGGGCGCATGAGAACCGTGAAGCTGGGGGTGAACGTTGATCACATCGCTACACTCCGCCAGGCACGGGGCACCGTTTACCCGAATCCAATCCAAGCGGCGCTACGAGCAGAACGTGCGGGCGCTGACCAGATCACGGTGCACTTGCGCGAAGACCGCCGGCACATCATCGACAGTGATCTACCCCAATTGCGCGAGGTAATCTCCATTCCGCTCAATCTTGAAATGGCGGCCACCGCCGAAATGCAGACAATCGCGCTGCATCAACGACCCGACCGCATCACGCTCGTTCCAGAGAAACGGGAAGAACGAACCACTGAAGGAGGCCTCGATGTGACGGGGCAAGCCGATGTGTTGAGTGCGTACCTTGCCCCCTTTCTGGAAGCCGAAATGACCGTGAGTATGTTCATCGATCCCGACGCCACCCAAATTCAAGCCAGCGCCGACGTCGGAGCACAAGCCATTGAGCTTCATACGGGCGATTATGCGGATGCCGACAACGCCGAAGCTGCCCAGCATGAATTGCACCGTCTGGAAACAGGGGCGAAGTTGGGCGCCGAATTGGGATTGGAGGTCGCCGCAGGCCACGGTCTGCATTATGACAACACGACAGAGATTTTGGCGATCCCGCAGATTGTGGAACTCAACATTGGTCATGCCATTGTTGCCCACGCCGTGTTTGTCGGAATCGAGCAAGCAGTTCGCGATATGTTGCTCGTCATGGGCCGTCAATAGGAGAGCAACTGTGTACGTAGTCACCGCGGCAGAAATGCGTGAAATGGACCGAATTACCATCGAAGACGCCGGCGTGAGTGGACTGGTTTTGATGGAAAATGCGGGCCGGTCTGTCGCTGAAGCGGTGGCTGAACTCCACAAGCAGACGTCCGGTGGCCACGTGTGTATCTTGTGCGGCAAGGGAAATAACGGTGGTGACGGCTTTGTGATCGCTCGTTATCTCTCACAATGGGGAATTGAAGTCGGGTGCATCCTGGTCGCGTCGAGGGAGCAGGTCACAGGCGATGCCCTTACCCAACTCGACACGGTCGATACGCTCGGTATCGAGGTTGTTGAAGCCCCCGACGGACTGGACGCCATAGACGGTGCAGTGGATCGGATCGACACGGCAGCGGTCTGTGTCGACGCCCTCTTGGGTACGGGTCTCCAACGCGATGTTCGCGAACCCGTCGCATCGGTGATCGAACAACTCAACCAAAGCGATTGTCCGGTCGTGGCTGTGGACGTACCATCGGGCGTATGCTCCGACACAGGGCAAGTGCTTGGACACGCTGTCCGCGCGGACGTGACCGTCACCTTCGCTTTGTACAAACGCGGGTTGTTGGTCTACCCCGGGGCCGAGCTGGCTGGCGAGATCATCGTAACGGACATAGGCATCCCGAACGACGTCATCAATCATGTTCGGCCCAACACGTACTTGATCGATTTAGAGTCCCCCGTCTTCGCCGCTCGCCCCCCAAACACGCACAAAGGGCACTATGGTCATGTACTCATCGTTGGAGGAAGCGCCGGCAAAGGGGGCGCCACTTTGCTCGCCGGATTGGCCGCACTCCGCTGTGGATCGGGGCTGGTGACCGTGCTCACGGATTCGCACTGCCAAGCGAGTCTGGAGGGGTGCGTTCCTGAACTCATGATTGAAACGGGTTGGACACCCACCCATGTGGACTCGGCGAAAATCCGTGCCGCGATGGATGGAAAAACCGCTGTGGTTGTCGGTCCAGGCTTGGGTCTCGATGACATTGGCTTGAGCGTACTCACCGAAGTCCTCCGCGAAGGCTGCATCCCTACTGTGATCGATGCCACAGGGCTCGCCTTGCTGGCGAAAAACCCCGGTCTTTTGGGGGAAGACTCTCCACCCCGGATCTTGACACCGCATCCCGGCGAGGCCGGTCAGCTGTTGGCTTCCTCAAGCACCGACATCCAGACCAATCGATTTGAAGCTATGGCCTCATTGATCGAACAGTACAATGCCCACATCATTTTAAAAGGGGCACACACACTGGTTGGCGGTCTCGATCACAGCATCCACATCAACACCACCGGGAATGCGGGAATGGCAACAGCCGGAACGGGCGATGTGCTGGCGGGTATGGTGGGATCTTTCGTGGGTCGAGGGATTCCCCTGCTCGAAGCGGCCATCACGGCAACCCACGTTCATGGGTTGGCCGGAGACGTCGCGGCCCAAGAACTGGG
>CAUZBV010000009.1:0-21049 GCA_963578115.1 Myxococcales bacterium | reverse complement strand
CGATCCACCTTCTGACGAACCGAACCCACCTGTGCCAGCCAAATCCGTTGCTCAAGCTTGGGCAAGAGCGCTTCCAACGGTTGTTTGAGATCGTTCTCGTAGAAATACCGAGCATCCGCCAGACGGGCTCGCAACACCCGCTCGTTTCCAGCGCTCACGATGTCATGATCACGCACGTCCGTGTTCCCGACCACCACGAAATAGGGCAGCAGGTCCCCATCGTGTCCCTCCACCGGGAAATAGCGTTGATGCACCCGCATTGGCGTAACGATCGCCTCTCGCGGCAGCGCCAACAGCTCCTCTTCAAAGCTGCCAAGCATGGGCACGGGCCACTCGCACAGGTGGGTGACCTCCTCCAGGAGGGCGTCGTCTTCCACGGGCCGACCGCCCACCGAAGTGGCGATGTCCGCCACCTCGGCCTCGATGAACGCTTTTCGCTCCGTCGACGACAACATCACGTTGCGTTCCTTCAAGCCCTCAGCCAACTCGGTCCAGTTCGTCGCTTCAAAGGAAATGTCCGAATGAAATCGATGACCATTGCTCTCCACCCCGCTGCTCACACCCGCAAAGCGGAAGGGCACGACCTGTTCGCCAAACGCACACAAGATCCAGTGGATGGGTCGCACAAATTGCGTCGCCTCATTGCCCCACCGCATGGGTTTCGCCCATCGCAGCTTGCCCAACAAAGTGGGCAGCGCTTCAGCCAACAACTCGGCCACAAGTCGTCCTTCGCGTCGACGACGTACCATCAGGTATTCGCCTTTGTCCGTCTCTTCGCGAATTAACTCATCGCCTTCTTCCAACTTGTCGTGGAACGCTTGCCCGGCTCGAGTCAGGTTTCCCTCATCATCGTACGCAATCCGCGTGGGGGGCCCTTTGACGACCTCATCCACGGTCGGCTGGTGAATGGGCAAGCAGTCGTACCCCACGACCAGGCGGCGCGGCGTACAATCGCTGTGGGCTCCCGTCGCCTCGATGCCCCAATTCTTAAACTGAGCCGTCAAGATCTGCTCGAGCTCCTTGGCTGCACCAGGAGCCAGACGAGCGGGGAGTTCTTCGGTCCCGATCTCCAACAAGAAAGCACCTTCGTCTCCCAACCGACGGTGACCACCGTCCTCGGACGCCATGGAGGGCGCAAACATTCGGACCGTTTGAGGACCTTCGTCGACCGAGAGGGGAAAATTGAGCGCCTCCCGGTGGGCCAACCAAGCTTCCGCACAGGCCTTGGCGACTTGACGGACTCGAAGAATGTAGGCTTGGCGTTCGGTGACGCCGATGGCACCGCGAGCATCCAAGATGTTAAAGACATGCGAACAGCGCAAGCAATAGTCGTACGCCGGCAGAACCAAGCCCTCTTGGCAGAGACGTAAACACTCGCTCTCCAACTCTTTGAACCAGCGCAAGTGCAACTCGATGTTGGCGTGCTCAAAGTTGTGACTGGACCACTGGACCTCTTCGGCGTGGCGAAGATCGTGGTACGAGAGCGAACCGCCCCACCGCAGATCGTAGACACTCTCGGCGTTGTTCAACGCCATGGCGATTCGATCCAGGCCGTAGGTCAGCTCGACAGGGATGGGATCCAAATCGAACCCGCCGCACTGCTGGAAATAGGTGAACTGGGTGATCTCCTGCCCATCGCACCACACTTCCCAGCCCAGCCCCCAAGCACCCAGTGTCGGGGATTCCCAGTTGTCTTCCACAAATCGAATGTCGTGGATTAATGGATCGATCCCAATGGCTCGCAACGAACCCAGATAGAGATCCTGGACATCTTTGGGTGAGGGCTTCAACAACACCTGAAACTGGTGATGACGCTCCAATCGATTGGGGTTTTCACCATAGCGCCCATCGGTGGGGCGACGAGAGGGCTCCACGTACGCCACATTCCACGGCTCCGGTCCCAAGGATCGGAGATACGTGGCGCTATTGAACGTCCCTGCACCCTTTTCCACATCCCAGGGCAAAACGATGGCACAGCCCTTGCCGGACCAATATTCCTGCAGCTTGAGGATGATCTCTTGCAAGTTCATGAAAGCACTCCGGAATCACCGTGACCGTTTAGTACGCACCGTCCGGTTTCCCGCAATGACTTCCGGCGCAACCTTTTGGGCGGTGAACCTCGTGGTCTGTACGCTGTTTTTACCACGTGCGCTTTAGCATAGACGCCGTTCTGAAGTAAAGTGTTCCCATGGACGAACTCTACTTCCGACAAATTCAAGCGGGACCGATGAAAAATTTCGTGTACGCCATCGGCAACAAGACCACCCGAGAATGCGTGTTGGTCGACCCCGCATGGGCGGTGAGCGAACTGCTTCAACAATTGGACGACGACGACATGACGCTCACCGGTGCACTCATCACCCACTACCACCCGGATCATTGCGGAGGTTCCATGTACGGCTTCACCGTGGAAGGGCTCCCCAAACTCATGGAACTTCGGCCCGTGCCGGTGTATGTCAATGAACACGAAGCGGACGGGTTGATCCAAGTGACCGGGCTCAGCAAATCGGATCTTCGCATCCAAGGTTCGGGAGACAAATTGGATGTCGGAGGCATCCCCATCACCTTCTTACACACCCCCGGACACACGCCGGGCTCCCAGTGTTTTCAGGTAGGCAATCGACTGGTCAGTGGCGACACCCTCTTCATTCAAGGATGCGGGCGCGTGGATCTGCCGGGTGGGGATCCCGAGGTGATGTACCACACGTTGACCCAAAAACTCGCCACCTTGCCCGACGACACCCTCTTGTGCCCAGGCCACGACTATGGGCCCACCCCCACCGGAACCATGGGCGAAATTCGCGTGACGAACCACTACCTCAAGGTGCCCACCTTGGACGATTGGATGCGCCTTATGGGCCAATAAACGCCTACAAGGCGCTCTTGTTTTTCAGCGTCCATACAACGCTGGTAAGCTGGTTTTGTCTCTTCAAATGACATCGCAAGAGGGGAGAAGATCATGCATCGGCGTACCGTCCAGATTGTCCTGATTGCTGGGAGTGTTTTGTCCGTCGTTGGATGTGCCTATTCCATCACCGGTGGCCTCATCGGCGGTCTCGTCACCGCCGTCGTGACCGGACTGCTCTTGCTCGGGACCACGACCACATCGTGCAGTTCCGTCAGCACCTGTTTGAGCATCGCCCCGGATACCGATATAGGTCCCTGCCTGGAACCCTTCCCGCCGGATGTCATCGAATCGGATATCGGCCCTTGCCTGGGAGCGCCCCTGCCCGATGCGGGTGAGCCGGATGCCATGGAACCCGACATCGAGCCGTGTCTGAGCCAGCTCCCTCCCGACGCGGAGGCTCCGGAGGACTCCGCCAGCGCATCGCCGAGATCGCCCGTGTTGGCCAAGGCGGCCATCCAGAAAAAGCTCATCGACTCGGGGGCGTTGCCCAGCGACATCGCGAAAAAACTCACGGACGACGACACCGACGCGACGAGCTAGATTCGAATCGCCTAGGGGTCTGGCTCGTGCACTGGTGGCGACATCCCTTCCCGCCTTTTGCAGCGAAAGTAGAAGGCTGATAGCATGAGTTTGGCAGTTCACATTACATCGTCGAACGGGAGAGAATCATGCATCGCCGAAGCGTTCAGATTGTCTTGATTGCAGGAAGCGTGCTCTCTGTCGTGGGGTGTGCGTATTCCATCACAGGCGGTCTCATCGGTGGGTTGGTCACCGCCGTAATCACGGGTATTCTGTTGCTCGGCACCACGGTCACCAGCACTTCCTGTGAAATCGGACCTTGTCTAAGCCCACCCGTCCCCGACATCGTGGAACCAACCGATGTCGGCGAAGATGTGGAATCCGACATTATCATTGGGCCTTGTTTGACACCCCCAGCCCCCAAGGACGTGGTTGAACCCACCGACGGAGACGAACCGGACATCGGACCTTGTCTAAGCCCACCCGCTCCCGACATCGTGGAACCAACCGATGCCGAACCCACCGACGGAGACGAACCGGAGATTGGGCCCTGCCTGGTCCCACCGATGCCCGACACCATAGAGCCCACGGATACCGAGGCCAAGGACGTCAAGCCCAAGGACGCAAAACCCCTGGACATAGGGCCGTGTTTGTCCGTCATTCCGGAGCCGGACGCCTCGGATGCCTCGGACGCCTCGGACGATGCCAGTGACGCCGGCGACGAGCCGGACCTGCAACCTTGCCTGTCGCCGCCACCGCCGCCGCCGCCGGACAAGAAAGATGCGAACCCCGCCAGTGCGCCCAGTCCAGACGGACCGGTGCTGGCCAAGGCGGCCATCCAGAAAAAACTCATCGACTCGGGCGCATTGCCCGCCGACATCGCCCAAAAACTCGCGGGCGACGACACGGACACGGTGAGCTAATGGGTGTTTTTCAAGCCAGCAACAAACACCAGGTGCCTCGCTTGGATCTGGAACTGACGCCCGGTTGTGACCACGCATGTGGCCACTGCTACAACGTGTGGGGGGCGGAAGAGGACGATCCACAAGGAGGCTATCCGACCGGCCAGCTGCGCACGGAAGACTACCTGGCCATGATGGACAAGGTGGTCGGCCAAAGCGGAGCGGACCACATCACCATCACCGGCGGTGAGCCCTTGCTCCGAAAGGACGCGTTGACGATCATCGAACACGCCTGTGAGCTCGTCTCCACCGTGCAGGTCATCACCAACGGAAGCCATGTCACGCAGGACACGATCGATCGCTTCAAGAAGGCCGGCGTTCGCGCCGTGCAGCTGACCTTGCTCTCGGCCGATCGAGACCGTCACAACGCGCTCAAAGGGGCCGATTGTTTCGACGACACCGTCCGGGCGGCCTACAACTTGGTCCAAGCACGTGTGCCTGTTCAGGTGTGCTTTGTGGCCATGAACGAGAACTGGGAAGACTTCGAGGGAGTCATGGAACTGTGTTATGCCCTGGGGGTTCGCGCCATCACCTACAACCGCATGTCCCCCACCGGCGTGGCCGTTCATCACGTGGCTCAGTTGATGCCGGCGGTCGAACAGGTGGAGCACAATCTCGACACCGCAGAGCGGTTGGGACGCCAGTGGAAAATACAGGTGGCCACCGCCATGCCCATTCCCCCCTGCTTGATCCGCTTGGAGCGATACCCTTGGGTTCAGTTTGGTTTTTGCAGTACAGGCACCGATTCGCCCAACATCGCCATCGACGCCAAGGGCAATGTCCGGAGCTGCAACCTGTCGTCCAACATCATGGGCAACGTCGTGGAGCAGGATTGGCCCGAGATCCACGCCAGCACCTACCTGCACACCTTCAAGAGCCAGGTGCCGGCCATGTGCAAAGGCTGCAAATACGAACAATCGTGCCAGGGCGGCTGCAAAGAGAGCGGATTCGCCACCTTCGGTTCGCTCAGCCACCCCGAACCGCTGCTCCACTTGGCACAAAATCCAGAGTGGCGAACCAGCGCCGGTCAGTCCATCTCCCAGCAGACCACCGCCATCCCGCTCAACAAACTCTCCATCGGGAGACGCGTTTGAAAAACCTGCTGACACTCAAGAAGAACGCGGGGGGCCAGAAGCCTTGCGTGCTGCTAATCTCGCCGGGGATCATCAAATGGACCGACATGGACTTCGGATTGCCTCACCTGGTGAGCATCGGCGGGTACCTGCAAGAGCACCTGGATGTTCGCGTGGAGTTGTTGGATCTCAACTACGAAGGGGGCGATCACAATCACCTCCAACGGACGCTGGAATCGCTGGGCCCCTTCTTGATGATCGGCCTGTCGTGTTTCTCGAGCTTCGACTACATGCGAGTCATGACGTTGGCGCGTTTTCTCCGAACGCTCTATCCCGATGTCCCCCTCGTCACGGGGGGCTACCACGCCAGCGCACTGCCCATGGACGTCGTGTTCGACGGCTCTCCCTTTGACGCGGTCGTCGTGGGCGAAGGCGAGCTCCCCATGCGCGAGATCACCGAGACCTTGCTCGGCGGAGGGAGCCTGGACAAGCGGATATACGGACCCGACAACATCCAAGATCTCGATGATCTGCCGCCCTATCGGTGGGAGTTGCTCCACCGCTATTGGCCTCGGTCACGAGACATTGGTCGAAAGTTTCAGATCTATTTGTCCCGCGGATGCCCCTACAAGTGCACCTTCTGTATGGAGCGAGCCAAGACAGAGTACAAGTGGCGCGCCTACAGCGCCGAACGGGCCGTCGATGAACTACGCCGACTCGCACACGTCACCCCCTTGAACGACTGGGTCGTTAACCTGGCGGATCCGCTCTTTGGTTTTCGACGCCGATGGCGCCGCCAGGTCTTGCAGGGCATCATCGACCACAAACTCTTTCCCAGACAGTATTGGACGCTCACGCGCTCCGATGATTTGGACGAGGAAGACGTCTCGCTCCTGGCTCGAGCCCGTTTTTCCATTGGAATCGGGTTGGAGAGCGGCAGTCCACAGATGCTGACGGCCATGAACAAAGGCAACACGCCCGACAAGTACTTGGCCGCCATGATGCGCCTGGCCCGGCTGAGCCGCGATCATGGCCTGAACTGGGCCTCCAACATCATCGTGGGCCATCCGGGCGAAACCATGCAGTCCATGCAGGAGACCAAGTCCTACCTCTACGAGCTCTTCACCTCGGCCAAAGAGACCTGTGGGTGGCTGTCCATCGATCCCTTCCGTCTTTATCCGGGATCCTATGTTCATGAGACCATGAGCAGTTATTCAGACCGATGCGGCACCCGTTTTTATCATCCGGAGTGGTGGAAGAGTTGGTATGACGGTCCCTTCCAAGCCGAACACATCGATCCGAGCCACGAGGTGAACTTCGAGACCCGCGTGAACTTCATGTACGACGCCTATGCCCCACTGCTTCGGGAAATCGCCGACCGATTTCAGGGCCAAGGGCGAAGCATTGACCGAGTCTTCAAGCGTAGCCTCAATGAACAACATCGACAGATGAGCAAACAAGCGCGCCTGGATGTTCTGAAACGAGGACAACGTGCGCGCCAATCGTTGGCGTCGTTGCCGACAGCCAGCGCCGAGACGACGCCCATACTCCACTTCCCCATTGGCCTGCACGTCAAAAATCCCATGACTCGATTGCGTGAAGCGGCGATCCGTCGCTTGCTGGAACGCGGAGTCTTGCGAACAGACACGCTGATTACCGCACTTCTACGAGTCGCACCGGAGACGTTCATGAGCGACGAAAAGGCGCGGAACATGTTGAACGGATCGTCGGATCTCTCCGGCCCAGCCGACATCACGACAACCCCCCTCTTGTTTCAAGCGCTCTCCATGGCGCTGGAAGCCTTGGAGCCCGCCGATGGGGACCGAATCGCCGAGCTCACGGCCAGCAATGGCTATATCAGCGCATTGCTCGCGGAGCTGGTGGGACCCGATGGACAGATCGTAGCCATCTCACCCCACGGCTGGGGAGACACGCGACGTCTTCGCAAACAATTAAGCGACTATCGCCAAGTGCTTGTCCGGCGAGGGGATCCCACCGTGGGTCCGACGGACGACGGCCCTTTTGATCGACTCTTTGTTGGCGCCGCAATTCCTCGCTTTCACAGCGAGCTTCGTGCGCTGCTCGATCCCAACGAAGGCCGCGCCGTCGCATTCTTGGGCCCGCGCTTTCGAGCCCAAGATCTCGTATGCATCGTACGGCGCGACGCCGACATTGAAGAACGCCTGATCACGCGCGTACAGGTGCCCATTGTCATTGGAAAACACGGCTGGATCCAAGCCAAAGGCCCAACGCCCGCTTTCTTTGCGGCGAGGCCCGCCTAAGTGATTTTTCGGGGATCGGTCAGGGAGCCGGTCACCGCCGTTGCCGCTGCGACCGCAGGAGACACGAGGTAGACAGGACCTGGAGCGCCCATTCGGCGCGCAAAATTTCGATTGGTGGTTGATGCGGTGGTCTCCCCGGGACGGGGAATGCCTGGACCGTTTCCAATGCATGAACCGCAACCCGGCAAGGTAACCGTGGCGCCCAGATCACGGAACAACGACAGGATGCCTTCTTCTTCGCACACGCGGGCCACTTCGGTGCTCGAGGGCGTGACCGTCACACGGACACCCTCTTTGAGGGTCTGCCCGCGCAACACGTCGGCCGCAGCCCGCAGGTCCGCCACCGATGCGCCGGTGCACGAAGCGAACACCACGTTATGAATAGACACATCCTCATGATCGGCCAACGAAGCCCGGTTGCGTGAGTCACCCGGGGTGGCCACGGTCAAGGGAACGTTGGCCAAGTCGATGGACATCACCCGGGTATATTCGGCGTCCTTGTCCGCGTACACCAAGGACTCCGTCACGTCGACACTTCGGCGCTTGTCTAGGAAATCCAAGATGGGCTGACAAGGCGCGACCACGCCCGTCATCAGACCGCCTTCGACCGTCATGTTGGTCAGCACGGAAAGTTCATCGACGGACCATTGCTCCAGGGCGGGACCGGCAAACTCGATCACACACGTATCGGTAGGTCCTGTGCGCCATTGTTCTTCCCGGAAGTAGGGATCACCGATGATGTGAAGGATCAGATCCTTGGGCGACACCACTTCCCGTGCATCGCCTGTGATCTCCACCCGGACCACTTTGGGCACCGTGACGGGAATGACACCGGTGCGCAACGCAAAGGTCATGGCCGTAGAACCCACACCAAAGGCAAAGGCGTTAAGCACACCCGCTGTTGGGGTGTGGGAGTCGGTGAGCACGACAATGTCACCTGGAGACGCATAGGATTCGACCACAATCCGATGGCACACGCCTGCAGGATATGGACGTCCTGGACCGTGGAGACGGATCCCAAATTGTTCGCAGGCCGCGACCATTTCTTCCGTCAGACGCATGGCCGGTTTCAGCCGAATGTCCTTCACGTCGTCGGGGACCGCGTCATGGTCGATCAAGACGAAGTGATCCTCGAATGAAGCCACCAAGTCCGGACGAGACATGGGCGCTTCGCCCCACTCTTTGTGGTACAGGTCCATCACCATGCCACAGGTATATTCGTGCATGCCACGAAACGCAGCGCGACACATAACCTGCTGACCGGGCTTCACCGACGCAATACCGTCTTGGCATCCGGTGCCTGTCCACGTACGCGCAGCGATGATCTTCTCCACAATGTTCATGGGGCGGCTGGGCACATCCAGCGCGTAGGGCGGCCGAATTGTCCCAGCCAGCAATTGGCTTCCGTAGCGCAAGAGTCCGCCGCTCTTGGCCACCTCACGGAAAAAGAGCGGCAGTTCGTCGTGGAATTCGGTGACGTCAATGGTCTCGCCGGATTCGAGGCGTTTCAACACGCCCCGATTGGTGGTGAAGGGCATCCCCGCGTAGACCATGTTTTCCTGGAAAATACGTTGGAAGCTGTCTGCAACCACCAACTCAATACCGGCTCCCCGATGGGCAACGACCGCCACCTCACGGGACGACCCCGTACCATACGCATGACCGCCGACCACCACTTGGAAGCCGCCGGTTCGCACCTGATCGCACTCCACAACTTCCTGAAAATTCTCCAAAAAGTATGGACCCAAGATCTTTGGGGTATATCCGAGCGTACAGGCTTGCCCGGAAATCATGGCGTCCGTGTTCACGCCGTAGTGATACGTCATGGCGCTGTCGGGGAGCACACCACCCTTCAATTGCTCTTCCAGCAACGTGACATCTTCCGTTAGATGAAGAATTCGACCATGCAACTTCACGGGGAGTATTGCTCCTAACATTGGCCACACGTCATGCGTATGTCCACCAAGTTATTTCATGACCAGAATGATTTTTCGTATCGCGACATCCGCCATCCGGAATATTCCAGAAACAACCCTGCTGTCAAGCGAATCCCCAACATTCACGAGGACTTGCGAATATCAAAACAAACCGAATGTTCGGAATATGTCGTGACTTTGCGGTCCTGAAGCCTCCGTGGTAGAACCCTCGCGATGAGGCCTATCTACTTGTTTTTCCTACCCTTCCTGCTCTCTTTAGCCGGCATTGGATGCGAGCGGAATGTACGGAGTGGTGCACGTATTTCGGAAGATCCCAACGGACAATGGCTCTGGATGTGCACCACTCGAGTTAAGGGACCCAAGCAAGCGGCGATCACCCTGAATGGTCAAGGTCAACACAAGAAAAAAGGGGTGGCGCTCTCGTTGGCGCTGGCCCGTGCCTGCCGACCCTCGGCCGATCACGACGCATGCTTGGTCGGCAGCGACGGCTATCAACGACTCACCGATCACTGCGATTCCGCGAACAACGAGGTCACGTCGTCCCCCATCCAGTGTACCGTAACGATTCGACAGCCTGAAACCCTGCCTACGCACGTGTGGCAGGGCGACGGCGCAAGCAAGGAGTCCGCATGTCGACGGGCTACCGTGACAGCCTGCCGGATGATCCAAGCCGGAGTCGGATGCGTACGGGCCGAACAAGGCTGGACGCACACCATCACCATCGCTCGACGACGACCTGTCAACGCGGGTGCGCCCTAAACCCGTCTGGGTGCTCCGAACAGCCGTCTTGACACGCTGCGTCATAGCCGCTACCAATAACGCGTCATAAGCTGTAGGAGGGTTGCGTGGATTATCGGGTTGATATGCAAGACATTCGCTTTGTACTTCGTGAGCAGTTGCGTATCGAGGAGCTTGCTCAAGCAGAGAAATGGGCCGATTTTACCTGGGAAGACTTCGAAATGATCCTGTCGGAGGGCGAACGCTTTGCCCGGGAGGTCATTTACCCGCTCAACGTTGACGCAGAGAACATCGGCGCCTCCATCGAGGATGGGAAAGTCCGCCTTCCGCCGTCATTTCACAAAGCCTTTCACGCCTTTGCACAATCTGGTTGGGGGGCGATGAACGCCAAGCCGGATGTGGGAGGACAAGAGCTTCCCGCCACCTTGACGGCCGCGGTGTCCGACATGTTCATTGGCGCCTGTCCCTCGTTTTCATTCATTCAAGGGCTGGCCTCAGCGGCCTCCCGCGTCATTTACGAGGTCGGCACCCCGGAATTGGTTCAGACCTATTGCGAAAAAATGCTCACCGGCAAATGGGGCGGCACCATGTGCCTGACAGAACCCCAAGCAGGCAGTGCGGTCGGTGATCTGAGCACATCTGCAACCCAAGTCCCCGGCCAGGGCTACTACAAGATCCGGGGGCAAAAGTGCTTCATCAGTGCGGCCGATCAAGACATGACTGACAACGTAATCCATTTGGTGTTGGCCCGGACACCCGATTCCGTACCCGGTATCAAGGGGGTCTCACTGTTTGTGGTCCCGAGGGACCGCCTCGAGGGCGGAAGCAACGATGTGACAATCACCTCGCTGGAAGAGAAGATGGGGATCCATGGTTCGCCGACCTGTTCCATCAGTTTTGGGGACAACAACGAGTGTCATGGCTGGATCCTGGGCGAAGAGGGTTCGGGCATCAACCACATGTTCTTGATGATGAACGAAGCGCGAATTGCAGTCGGTCTGCAAGGCTCGTCCATTGCGAACTGGGCCTACCAGCTCGCACTCAATTACGCAAAGGAACGCGTTCAGGGCACCGATATCGCGTCGATTCGGGACGCTTCGGCCGAGCGGGTCGCCATCATTAAGCACCCGGATGTACGTCGCATGTTGCTGACCATGAAGTGCTACTCGGAGGGAATTCGAGCTTTGTTGCTCATGACGGCCAATTTGGTCGATCGAGCCAACATCGAGACCGATGAGACAAAGAAGCGGGAGACCAGACACTTGGTGGAGATCCTCACCCCCATTTGCAAAGCCTATGGCACCTACCGCGGCTTTGAGGTCGTCGACATGGCCATCATGACGCACGGTGGCTATGGGTACATCAAAGAGTACAAAGTGGAAGGCCTTTTGCGCGACATCAAGATCGCGGCCATTTACGAAGGGACCAATGGCATCCAAGCCTTGGATCTGATCGGCCGAAAAATAGCACGGAAGGGTGGCATCATGTTCATGTCATTCATTCAATGGATGAATCGTTTCATCAGCGAGCACAAGGAATCCCCCTGTGCGCATCTCGTGCAAAAGATCGACGACGCAAAGAACACGTTGACCGCCCTCACCATGGAGTTTGGCCAGTACAACAGCACAGGCGATGTACACTACCCTGCACTTTGCGCCAGTCCGTATTTGGACTTATTTGGACACGTTGTGTTGGCGCGGGTGCTGACGGAACAAGCCATTTTGGCCGAGCAGCGCCTCGAGACGGCCACGGACAGCGAGGCGAAGTACTACAAAGGCAAAAGGCACGCTGCCGAATTCTTCGTTCATCGCGTCCTGCCACAAGTCGATGCCATCGCGGTCTCCATTCGCTCGGGCGATCGGAGCGCGCTGGACATCGCGTTCTAAGCAACCGTACGACGGACAATCATTGGGAGCGCGACGGAGCAAACACGTCGTTGCCCACAAATTCGGCCATGACTTCCCATATCCCGGGATCCACCGACAAGGGTACTGTCAACGACGCTCGAAAGACACCCTCTTGATCGGTCTGAACCGTACCCAACACTCGGCGGATGGCCGCGCCATCGCGGTCCATCAAATTGATACGAACCATGGCACCCGAGAGGGGCATCACGCCTGCATTGACGGCGCCAGACACGTGGAGTTTTTTCCCGCGATACACGTGACCGGACACCTCATCCAAGCGTGTGTTGCTGGCGACTTGTCCCTCCGACATCTCGAATGGGACCGCCTCGCCGAGAGGAATACCGTGCGACGCACCCGACATTCGAGACGTAGCCAAAGACCGTCGTTCACCACTGTTCAGGGCTCCCCTTTTGCCGGGCAGACCACGAACTTCATCACCGACCTCTCCATCCGCGTGTTCTGGTTGAAATGCTCGATGACTGTACCCAGCGCGAAAGGCTGGGGGCTGATCGAAGGGATCTGGAGCCAGCACGGTGTGGCGTGACTTGTCCGCGCCATTTCGGACCGTCATACCCAGCGCTCCTCCACCCAGGTCGATACGCAGCCAGCCCTGACCGTCTGGAATGTAGACCTCCACAAACACGTGGGCTTCATTGGCCACGTACCGAGCCGGTATGCCCAGCCCGTGTGCCGTGACCACAAATGCATAGGCTCGGTGTCGACAGATCCCTTTTTGCCCCAGCGCGAGCGCCCGATATAGGTTCCGATGAGACCCGCTGAGCTCGCCCGGCTTGAAGCTTCGGAACCACCGAACGAGCCTACGAAGCACGGTGGCAAAACCTTGAGATGAACGGACTCCAATCGCTTTGGCCACAACATCCACGTCAGCGGCCAAGCGCGTGGGAAGTCGAGGGCGGACCGCCGGTGGGATCGCTTCCACCGAAAGATCAGAGTCCAGCGACCGTTGGAACCACGCGTTCGGCGCATCCATGCGAACATTCACCCGCACACGCCCCGTAAACGCCCCGGCGGATACAAAATAATTGTCCGCACCGTCCCTAAAAAAGCGAAGCGCAACCTCGGGAGCCGTGTCGAACCCAAGAATTTGTGCCGAAGGGGCGACGGAGGGTATCGGCACGGGTGTGTCCGCCGTGAAATCGACCAGAACAGAGCCCCAAAATGCTTGACGCCCACGCTCCAATCGGTCCCCAACCACACTGATCTCCGTCAGTTCGGGGGAGCCCACAACCAAAACACCATCATCCCGGACCCGGTCCCACACGCTATTGCGCTTGAATGGGATGATCGCTGGATCAAACACAGCGTGATAGCGCAACCAGGGCTGGCGAGCCGTCTCCCGGTCGGGTTTGACCTCCCAGTCCACGGTGTGAACCGCATCTGTATCGCTCGACGCGGCGCCCATGGTTCGATACACCAAGTCGTCATCAATGTCCGTAGGCCCCCCTTCGCGTGACGAGTCCTCACCGGACGCATGAACATCACGTTCATCCTCAAACAGCACTGCGGGTTTGTCGCTGAAGCCCGAAACGAGCCCATCTGCGCGGGGCAAGAGCTCGTGCAAGACCACCGGCATGGTCTCAGGTTGCGGCTGTGCGCCCGCCAGTGACACGGTGACTAGGAAGAGAGCAAGCCAAGGGAAATATCGCACGGATGTCAGCGTATCGGTCCGTCCAAATGTACGCAACCCAAGGGGGCTATGGTAGGCTTGACGGTATGACAAAAAAAGAAACCAAGGACAACAACTCAATCCCCATTGAAAACAACACCGTCATCGAGCTCTTCGAGCAACTCAATCCAGAGCACATTCCATTCGAAAAACGCATCTTCACCAATCGAAACTTGCGCATGCGCAAGACCCAACTCATTGGCTTCGACATGGACTACACGCTGGCGCTGTACCACGACACCATTGAACACCTAGCGGTGGAGTTGACCCTGTCCGCGCTGATCGAAGACCGTGGCTACCCCGAAAAAATCCGTTCGCTTCGCTACGATCCGACCTTTGCCATTCGTGGCGTGGTCATCGACAAGCGACTGGGAAATCTGCTCAAGATGAACCATCATCGCCACATCGTGCGGGCATTTCACGGCACGCGAATCATGGAAAAGAAAGAACGGCTACAGGCCTATCGGAACGAACGCATCCGCATGTCTGCGCAGCGATATACATTGGTCGATACGCTCTTTGCAGTGCCCGAAGCGTGGCTCTACGCCAACCTCATCGAGGTGTTCGAGACACAATCCGAGCGATCGCTTGGATCGGATCAATATCAACGTATTTACCAAGACATTCGTGAGACTGTGGACCGTATTCACGCAGACGGTTCACTCAAACAACGAATCCGGAGCGATCTGGGTAACTATATCGAACAGGATCCGAAACTCGCCAACGCCCTGCACCGGCTTCGCAGTGCTGGAAAGCGGCTCTTCTTGATGACCAATAGCTATGGTCCCTACACGATTGACGTCATGGACCACCTGCTGGAAGACATCAACCCCGGATACCCCTCCTGGCAACACTACTTCGACATCATCATCGTGGGAGCCAAGAAACCCTCGTTTTTCACCCACCGGACCGCCTTTCTCCAATTGGACGAGCACGGAGAGCCCACGACCCATCCCGTCAATGCCTTTGAGCGGGGTGTGATGTACCAAGGCGGGAATATCCGAGAATTCGAACGACTGGCAGGCGCATCCGGCGACCAGATCCTCTACGTCGGAGACAACCTGTATGGCGACATCTTACGCTCCAAGAAGTCCAGCAACTGGAGGACGGTCATGGTGGTCCCCGAAATGGAACGGGAGTTGGCATTGCGTACAGAGTTGGCGGACCAGTTTAATCGACGCGATGAGCTGGAAGCCCACCGAGAACAGCTGGACAGCGAACTCCAACACCAGCAGGTGCTCCTCCGATCCCTGGTCGACATCACAGAGAATCAAGCGCAGGATTTTAACCCCACGGAACTCAAAGCGTTCCAACACGCCATGGACGTCACACGGTCGACCATCAAACGCTTGCAACGGGCGCACAAACGCTGCATCAGCGAGGTCACCAGCCTCACCGAACGCCTGGAATCCGCGTTCAACGAAAATTGGGGGATGCTCTTCAAGGCATGGGACGAACACTCCATTTTCGGAGGCCAGGTGGAAGACTACGCTTGCATGTACACCAGCCGCGTCTCCAACCTCGAACATTATTCACCCTGGCGGTACTTCCGCACCCCCCGAGACTTGATGCCCCACGAACATCAAGCACCGAAGCAAAGGGAGTAACAAAGCGACCAGCCCACAGGGAATGTTCTCTCCCGTAGCGATTGACAAGCGAGGGTCGAAATTGCTACACCGCAGTCGATTCACCTCTCACGGAGAGCAATCCCATGCAGAAGCGACTCTTAATGACGCCCGGGCCTACGCCGATTCCCGATGATGTGCTCTTGGCGATGGCGCAACCCATCCTTCATCACCGCACACCCGAATTCAAAGGGCTGTTCAAGTCGTGTAGCGACGATTTACGGCTTATTTTTGCAACCAATGAGCAGGTATTGATGTTGTCCAGCAGTGGTACGGGAGCCATGGAGGCAGCCGTCACCAATTTTTGCCGCCATGGCGATACGATCATCACCATCGCCGGTGGAAAATTCGGCCAACGCTGGGGACAAATTGGACGTGCGTACGGCCTACAGGTCGTGGAAATTGAGGTCGAATGGGGCCAAGCGATCGAACTCGGCGCCATCGAAGCGGCCTTGAACGAACACCCGAGTGCGCGGGGCGTCTACGTTCAAGCCAGTGAGACCTCCACGGGTGTACGGCACCCCGTCCAGAGTATCGCTGCCCTCTGCCGAACCCGCTCGGACACCCTCTGTGTCGTAGACGGCATTACTGCGGTGGGTGTGGAGCCCTTGGAAATGGACAAATGGGGCGTCGATATCGTGGTCAGCGGGTCACAAAAAGCCTTCATGTTGCCACCGGGGCTGGCATTCATCGCCTGCTCGGAGAAGGCATGGGCCATGGCCGAACAGTCGGATCTTCCACGCTACTATTTCGATCTCCTCAAAGAACGAAAGAACCAAGCGACGGGTCAAACCGCCTACACCAGCCCTGTATCCCTTGTGGTCGGTTTGCGTACCGTGTTGGATCGCATGCTGGCCATGGGCGTAGACAAGCTGCACGCCCACCACGACATGTTGGCACGCGGCACGCGGGCCGGAGTCCAGGCGCTTGGCTTGAAGTTGCTGGCCAATCCTCCCGCCACGTCCGTCACGGCCGCCTGGGCGCCAGACGACATCGATGCGGGAGACATTGTCAAAGGCATCGGAGAGCGCAACATTAAAATCGCTGGCGGTCAGGACCACCTAAAAGGTCGCATTTTTCGTATCGGACACTTGGGATGGTTCTCCCAAGCCGACATCATCGCCACATTGAGCGCATTGGAACGCACTCTTGCGGACTTGGGCCACGAATTTTCACCGGGAGCAGGCGTTGCGGCCGCAGCCGCTGTGTTCGAGGGCAAATAGCATGACAAAGGTATTGATCGCCGACAAATTGCACACCGCCGGCGTTGAATTGCTTCAAAACACCCCCGGCATTGATGTGGACGTCGCCAACAAACCCACACACGAAGAGCTCTGCGAGTTGGTAAGAACCGCGGATGCGGTCCTTGTTCGAAGCACCAGTCAAATCACGGAAGAGGTCCTGGAAGCAGGCAGCGCGCTGAAGGTGGTTGGACGTGCAGGCATTGGTGTAGACAACATTGATGTGGCCGCAGCGAGCCGGCGCGGCGTCTTGGTGATGAACGCCCCTGGCGGCAACAGCATCACAACCGCGGAGCACGCCATCGCCATGATGATGGCGCTGGCACGAAAGATCCCACAAGCCACCATGTCCATGAAGTCCGGTCGCTGGGAGAAAAGTCGATTCATGGGCGTGGAACTGTATGAGCACACACTGGGCGTGGTTGGCTTGGGCAACATCGGCCGCCTTGTGGCAGAGCGAGCTCGAGGGTTGGGTATGAACGTCATCGCGTCGGATCCATACACATCGGTTGAGAGCGCCCAGAAGATTGAGGTGGAGCTCGTCGAGTTTGATGATTTGTTGAAACGCGCTCAGTTCATCACCATCCACGCGCCACTCAATCGTGAAACACGTGGCCTCTTTGACGAGAAAGCCTTCTCCAAGATGACACCGGGAGTCTTGCTGGTTCATTGCGCCCGTGGGGGCATCATCAATGAGAGCGCACTGCTGGATGCCTTGGAGAAAAAGATTGTGGCCGGAGCCGCTCTGGACGTCTTCGAGACCGAGCCGCCACCGAGCGATCATCCATTGCTCAACCAAGACAACGTCATTTGCACGCCACACCTCGGTGCGTCGACGTCGGAAGCCCAAGAGAAAGTGGCGCTTGAGATCGTACAGCAGCTCATTGACTTTTTGACCAAAGGCACCATTCGGAACGCCCTCAACCTGCCGTCGGTCCGCGGACAAATTCCAGAGGCCGTCCAACCGTACTTGGATCTAGGCTATCGTCTAGGACGCTTTCAAGCCCACGCGATGGGGGGCTTCAAAGAAGTACACGTGGACTACGCGGGCACGGTGTTCAGCGACATGCCCGGGTTACAATTGATCACCAATTCGGTGCTCAAAGGCCTCATGAGTACCGTCATGGATGTTCCCGTAAATCTAGTCAACGCGCCGATCTTGGCGGCAGAGCAAGGATTGGTCATCAAAGAGAGCCGATCCAATGCCAGCGGCACATTCACCAATCTCATGTCGGTTCGTTTGGTCCGAAACGACGAGAACAGCAAGGCGTCGGGAACACTCTTCCATGAGGGGGAAGCGCGCCTCGTTCGGTTGAACGGAATGGCCATCGAGGCTCCGCTCCATGGGGAATTGCTGCTGGTGCACAACGACGACATGCCCGGAGTCATCGGCAACGTGGGAACTGTGTTGGGCTCGAATCAGGTCAACGTCAGTCGCCTTCACGTGGGCCTCAACAAAAAAGAGCACCAAGCCATCGCCATCTGGTGTGTGGATCAAGAACTCTCCGACGACATCATCCATGAGATTGAAAGCCAGTCTCACGTTCGATCCGTTCGCAGCATGACATTGTAGGCCACGCGATGCCCGTTCTAACCAGCGTCCCTTCCACCACACCCGTCGGGGTTCGGGACTTCCCTCCCGAGTTGGCCGCGGCGTTTTATGCGCTGCAAGACGAACTGCTCGGGGCCTTCAAAAAGCAAGGGTACGAGCGTGTACTGACACCCACCTTTGAATTGGCCGCCGTGTTCGAACGCGGCCTAGGCGCCAACGAAGCAGCCCGTGTCATGCGCTTTGTGGACCCTCAGAATGGGGAGATCTTGGCGCTACGAACGGACATTACACCCCAAATCGCGCGCATGATGGCGGGCTCCATGGCCAACGTCCCCTTGCCCATTCGCGTGTGCTATTTCGGTCGCGTGTTCCGCCTTCGGCACCATCCCGATTTTCATCGACGCGAAGTGGCGCAGGCGGGTGTGGAGCTGATCGGGCCTGAAGGGGTGGACGCCGATGCGGAGATCATCACATTGTGCGACTCCGCGCTGACGACCCTTGGAATCCAAAACCACACGATCTCCATCGGCCATGCGGGTTGTATCGCCGCCGCCTTTGACGGGCACGATTGGTCCGACGACGACGCCCAGACAATGCGCACCCTGCTGGCACGCAAAGACACGAGTGGTGTGCAGCAAGCCGGAGCCGCCATGGGACTGCCGGCCGATCGGATCGCGTTATTCCAAGCACTCACCGAACTGTACGGGGAGCCCGGTGACGTCGTTCGTCGCGTACGAGCCACGGCGGCTCACAACGAAGGCCTCCAGGAGGCGGCCAGCCGGCTGGAGACGCTCACAGACGCTCTTTCCAAGCGCAGCATATCGGCGAGAATCATGCTGGATCTCGGGGAAAGTCACGGGTTTGGGTATTACACCGGGTTTGTACTCCATGCCTATGTGCCCGGTCTGGGACAAGCCGTATGTTCCGGAGGACGGTACGACAACCTTCTGAGCCAATACGGCCGAGATACCCCCGCCGCAGGCTTTGCAATGGACGAAGAAGGTCTCACTGAAATTCGAATGAGGAGTCTCCAATGCCGGCAGCCGTGATCGTCGGAGCCCAATGGGGCGATGAAGGAAAGGGAAAGATCGTCGATCTGCTCAGCGCACGGGCAGACATCGTGGCGCGCTTCCAAGGAGGCAACAACGCGGGACACACTTTGGTGGTCGACCAAGAGACCACCGTGTTGCATCTGATCCCGTCGGGCGTGCTCCACCCAAACACCACATGTGTCATCGGTCCGGGCGTGGTCATCGATGCGGCGGTGCTGGTGGACGAGCTCAATCTCATCAAGGGCAAAGGACTGCTCGACGATCCAAATCGTCTGCAAATCAGCGCCTCGGCCGCGCTGATCATGCCCTACCACAAGATGTTGGACCACGCGCGGGAAGAAGCCGCCGGGAACCGCCGCATTGGCACAACAGGTCGCGGCATCGGCCCCGCCTACGAGGACATCGCCGCTCGCCGCGCCATTCCGACCCGCGCGTTGCGCAATCCCGACGACCTCAGGGACCGAGTCCAAGCCATCTTGCCCGAAAAAAACGCGCTGCTGAGTTACTACGGACAAGCTCCTCTGAGCGTCGATGAGGTGATAGACGCCGCCTTGGAGCAGGGAGCGCCCATGGTTCGGCACATCTCGGACACCGGTTTGCTTCTCAACAACGCGCTAAAACAAGGAAAGAATGTGCTCTTCGAAGGGGCCCAGGGCACCTTACTGGACGTCATTCACGGCACCGTCCCCTTCGTCACCAGCAGCCACACGGTGGCCGCAGCAGCATGCACTGGAAGCGGGATTGGGCCCAACCAGCTCGGCGCCATCATCGGTATCGCAAAAGCGTATGTCACCCGCGTGGGCGGCGGGCCCTTCCCGACGGGCATCGGTGGCGACCGGGAAGAAGCCATCCGCGCCAGCGGTGGCGAATACGGCGCCACCACTGGACGACCCCGACGATGTGGATGGCTCGACCTCCCCGCGCTGCGATATGCGGTGCGCGTGAACGGTCTCACGGAGCTCGCTTTCACAAAACTCGACGTGTTGTCGGGCCAAGAGACATTGCGTGTGGCCACCCATTACCGCCTGCCCGACGGCAGCCAAACAGATGAAATGCCCGTAGGAGCAGACGTGCTGTCTCATTCGGAGCCGGTGTACATGGACGTCGAAGGATGGAGTGAGGACCTAACGCAGGTTCGTTTAGAAGAAGAGCTGCCACGGGCGGCCCGAGACTATCTTGCGCTTGTGGCCCGCGAAGTTGGTGTACCCATTCACATCATCGGGATTGGCCCGGGACGTGGGCAAACGGTGTTGAAGCAAGATCCCTTCGCCTAAGAGCACCGATCCAGAGAGCGTTCCGAATCGTCTTTATGGGGTGGTGTCGGATTCCGTGTTGCTCTCTCGCACGAGTTGCTCGACCACGGATGTCAATTTTGTCTTCTCGTGGCCTCGTTCCAGCGCGGTGGTGTACGCGCGAATCGCCACGGGTTTATCGCCCTTGGCGCGCGCCGCATCGCCGAGCAATTTCCAATAGCCGGGCTTGTCCGGATAACTGTCGGCCAAAATTTGATAGAGAACGATGCTCTCATCAAAACGCTGTAGGCGCATCAACGTATCCGCCAAGTGC
>CAUZBV010000008.1:0-23807 GCA_963578115.1 Myxococcales bacterium | reverse complement strand
CGAATCGATGGTGTGCTCTACGAAATCATGAAGCCACCACTCAAGCTCAAGAACGCCATCACATCGCGTATCAAGGTCATGAGTGAATTGGACATTGCGGAGCGTCGTCTTCCGCAGGATGGCCGTATCAAGCTGGTGTTGGGTAAGCAGAAGGAAGTGGATTTTCGCGTCTCTGTGTTGCCCACCCTATTTGGGGAGAAGGTCGTTCTCCGTATTTTGGATAAATCCAACTTGCAGTTGGACATGACGAAATTGGGTTTCGAACCCCTTCCTCTGGATTCGTTTAAGCAGGCGGTACACTCGCCGTGGGGCATGGTGTTGGTGACGGGTCCTACGGGATCTGGGAAAACGACCACGTTGTATTCGGCTTTGTCTGAACTCAACAAGCCATCGGAGAACATCTCTACTGCCGAAGATCCGGTCGAGTTTAACCTCGAGGGCATTAATCAGGTGCAGCAGCGGGAATCGATCGGATTGAACTTCGCCGCTACGTTGCGCTCCTTCTTGCGTCAGGATCCAGACATCATCATGGTGGGTGAGATTCGGGACTTTGAAACGGCTGAGATTGCTATTAAAGCTGCTTTGACCGGCCACTTGGTGTTGTCCACGTTGCACACAAATGATGCTCCTTCGACCATCAATCGTTTGTTGAATATGGGTGTGGAGCCCTTCTTGGTGACAGCATCACTCAACATGGTTGTGGCCCAACGTCTGGTTCGGGCCATTTGCTCCAACTGCAAGGAAATCGATCCGGAGGCAACGCTGGAAAAACTCATTGAGATCGGTGTGGACGAAGAGCGGGCAAATGAAGCGGAAGTCCTCAAAGGCATGGGTTGCCGCAAGTGCACAAATACAGGGTTCAAGGGTCGCCGCGCTGTGTACGAAGTGATGGTGTGCTCCGATGAACTCAAGGAGTGCATTCTCCAAGGATATTCCTCGATGGAGTTAAAGCGGGAAGCCATGCGTTTGGGCATGCAAACTCTTCGAGCGTCCGCCATCAATAAGTTGCTAGACCAACAAACCACAACATCCGAGGTGTTGCGGGTGACGTTGGCAGACTAGGCTCCACAACGAGTAATGAGGTGAGGTGAGTACGACATCATCATCCGGAAATATTGTCGATATCCACCGCTTGTTGCAGACCATGGTGGACCAGGGAGCGTCCGATCTTCACGTCACAGTGGGCTCTCCACCGAGTTTGCGGATCGACGGCAACATCTTCCCCCTGAAGACAAAAGCGCTAACAGATTCGGACATCGCTAGTTTGGCATATAGCATTCTCAACGACCGACAAAAGCGTATATTTGAAGAAGGAAACGAAATTGATTTGAGCTTCCAATGGAAGAAAGAATTTCGATTTCGAGCGAATTTTTTTCGGCAACAAGGATTCATCGCGGGAGTTTTTCGGAAGATACCGAATGAGATCCCCAGCCTCAGTGATTTGGGCATCATACCTTGTGTGGCTGAATTGCTCGGTCAGACCGATGGATTGGTTTTGGTTACGGGTCCGACCGGCAGCGGCAAGAGTACCACCCTAGCCAGTCTCATGGACGCCTACAATGGCCGAAATCGGGGCCACATTATTACGGTCGAAGATCCCATTGAGTTTGTCCATAAGCACAAGAAGTGCATCGTTAATCAGCGAGAATTGGGGACGGATACCAAATCATTCGCCACCGCTCTTCGATACGTGCTTCGCCAAGATCCCGATGTGGTACTTATCGGTGAGGTGCGCGACCAGCCTTCGATGGAAGCGCTTCTTAAGATTGCGGAAACGGGACACCTGGCATTTGGTACCCTGCACACGAACAACGCGGTTCAAACCATCCTGCGTATTCTGGATTTCTTCCCTGCCGCGCAACAAGAGATGGTGCGTGCTCAGTTGTCGTTCGTTTTGAGAGGAATAATCAGTCAACAACTTGTGCCACGAGCGACCGGTCGAGGACGCGTTTTGGCGTGTGAAGTACTCATTCCAACACCGGCGATCCGAAACATGATTCGTGAGCACAAGATTCACCAGATTTATTCGCAAATGCAGATAGGCCAAAACAAGACGGGAATGCAGACATTGAATCAGAGTTTGTTTCATTTGATAAAACGACAGATTGTTTCGATGGAAGACGGTCTCATGCGATCCTACGATTCCGAGGAGCTTTCCGGATTGATCAAAGAGAAAGGGCTTGCTCGGCACAAGAGACGCACAGCATAGTGGTTAGGGCATAGGAGGAGGTTCGATGCCAAAGTTTTCTTGGGAGGCAGAAACCGCAGACGGAAAGATCCGTGATGGTGTCATGGATGCACCGTCCGCCCAAGAAGTAGAATCTCGACTTAAACAGAAAGATCTCACACCCGGAAAGATCACCAAGAAGGGCGGTGGCTTCTCGCTGGATATTCTCGGCAAGAGCGTACCCACCAAGACATTGGTGGTGTTCACACGCCAGCTTGCCACGATGATCGATGCCGGACTACCACTTGTGCAATGTTTGGACATTCTGTCTCAAGGCGAACCCCATCCCTATTTCAAGAAGGTAATGATCGAAGTTAAGGGCTCGGTCGAAGGAGGTACGACCTTCGCCGATGCACTGAAAAAACATCCCAAGGTGTTTGACAACCTGTTCTGCAACTTGGTCGCAGCCGGCGAATTGGGTGGTATCCTCGACACCATTCTCAATCGTCTCGCCTCCTACACTGAAAAGTCGATGGCAACACAAATGAAGGTGAAAAAGGCCATGAAGTACCCGATGACGGTGCTCATTGTCTCTTTGGGAATTACGTATGGTTTGATCACCAACGTAATCCCTACCTTCGGATCGATGTTTAAGAGCATGGGTAAAAAGGACTTGCCCGCGATCACTGAGTTCATGATGAAGCTGTCCGATCAGATGATACTTTATATGCCCTACATCGGAGTGACCGCCGTCGTTTTGATCATAGCGTACAAAAAGTTCTATGCGACGCCCAAAGGACGGCTCTTATTTGACAGTATTTACATTAGGGCTCCTGTGTTTGGAAACCTCATTCGAAAAACGGCCGTGTCGAAGTTCACGCGAACCATGGGGACGCTCATTTCATCGGGGGTTCCGATCTTGGATGCCTTGGAGATTGTGGCCGCAACCGCCGGCAACAAGGTCGTGGAAAACGCCATTCTCCATACACGCGACCGCATCTCTGAAGGGAAAAGCATGACCGCTCCTTTGCTAGAATCGGGTGTGTTTCCCAAGATGGTTGTTCAAATGATCGGCGTGGGTGAGACCACGGGCGCCATGGATGTGATGCTTAACAAGATTGCCGACTTCTATGACGACGAAGTGGACGCAGCGATCGATGGAATGATGGCCATGTTGGAACCACTGATCATGGTGCTCTTGGGTGGCATCATCGGCACGGTGATGATGGCTATGTACCTTCCCATTTTCTCCATGGGTGATGCTCTTTCGAGCGAGTAATGCTTACCAACGGTATCAATTCGGTCGCCAGCGAGGACCATCAGGCGTTACAACGGGTCCAGCACCTTAAGTGGATTACGCTGATTCGGGTGTTGTTCAACACTCTGATCTTGATCGCTACGATCATGATCAACCTTCACGACCTCACTCGAGGTGGCGAGCACATCTACCAGTACTTGTATTATTTGGCGCTTGTCATGTACGCCGCGTGTTTCATCTACACGGGCGCCTTACGTTCTCTGCGTTCCGCGCGTGCGATTGGGATCCTGACATACATTCAATTTGGCGTAGACATCATCTATTCGGCCGGTCTCGTATTTGTGACGGGCGGTACGGAAAGCGTTTTCACGTTTACATTCCTGTTGGTTATCTTTGCCAGTGCAATCGTGTTGTATCGCGTTGGTGCTCTGTTCATCGCATCGAGCGCTGTGGCGGTGATTGCACTGATGGGGTTGATGGAAATGGATGTCTTGCCCTACGGCGAGTACCTTCGTGCGTTTCGTACGGCGTTCATTCCTGGGCAGCTTCACCCTCAATTCGATGAAGTGGAGATCTTCTATCGCGTGGCCATCAACGTGACACTCAACAGCATGGCGTTTATCGGTGTGGCTTTGTTGTCGTCTTGGCTGAGCGAAGAGCTTCGAAGCAGTCGATTAACGCTTCGTCGGCACCGTCATTCCTTTGAAGATCTGAAGGCGCTGCATCAGAACATCATTAATTCGTTGCTGACCGGACTCATCACTGTGGATCAGCATCGTCGTGTGACCTTCTTCAATCAGGTAGCTGAGCAGACCACGGGCTACTCCCAAGTTCAGGTCCTGGGAAAAGATGTGATTCACGTGTTCCGCGACTTGAAGCACATTTTGTCCAATCCCCACAAAGGTAAGGCGATGCAGTATGAGGAGACCATTCAGCTCATAGGCAAACGGCATGTGTATTTGAGGTGGTCCATTTCACTGCTCAAGGATTTTTCTGACACGGTCATTGGACACACGTTGATGTTTCAGGACGTCACCCACATCAAGGCGATGGAACGAAATGTTCAACGCACGGAGAAGATGGCCGCCATTGGGGAACTTGCTGCCGCCATTGCCCACGAAATTCGAAACCCATTGGCGGCCATCTCTGGCGCCGTACAGCTATTGTCCAAGTCCACGCCATTCGAGGGAGACGATTTTCGACTCATGTCGATCGTGTTGCGGGAAACCGACAATCTCAACCGATGGTTGTCCGATTTCTTGTCCTATTCACGGCCGACGCCCATGGATCAGAGGCAGCTCGATATGAATCGACTGGTGGAAGATTCAATCATCATGTTCCGCCAAGACCGTACGTTGAAGAATATCACCATCGAGCACGATTTGGGCGATTCCTTGTACGTTGTTGGAGACGGGGCGCGGCTAAAACAGGTGGTTTGGAACCTGTTGACAAATGCGGCTCAATCGATGCCCGATGGAGGTACGGTGGGTGTGACATTGAGTGCCTCCGATGCGATGGAATCATCCACGCTCGAACTGAGCGTGACCGACAAAGGGGAAGGGATCCCTGCGGATCGGTTGGACAAGGTGTTTCAGCCATTTTTTACCACCAAGGACAATGGTACGGGATTGGGTCTTGCGATCGTTCACCGTATTCTTGAGGATCATCAAGCTGGAATTACCGTTGAAAGTGATGTGGGCGAAGGGACGACATTTCGAGTGACATTTGAACAACTGGTCTCTGGAGGCATGAATGGCTAAGATCCTCGTTGTCGATGACGAACAATCGATGCGTGAGTTCCTTGAGATCCTCTTGTCCAAAGAGGGACATGAAGTGGTTTGTGTGGATAGTGGCGAGCCCGCAGTTCAACGTTCTCGTGAGAACGAGGATTTCGATTTGGTGATTACCGACCTCAAGATGCCACGGGTTGGGGGCATTGAAGTGTTGGAGACTTTCAAACGATCCGCACCCGAAATTGAAGTGATCGTGATGACAGCTTACTCCACCACGGAGACGGCGATTCAAGCGATGAAAAAGGGAGCCTACGACTACTTGTCCAAGCCATTTCAAGTGGATGAAATCCGAGTCATCATTGAGAAATGCCTGGAGAAACGAGCGCTTAGTATTGAAAATCGACGGCTTCGATCCGAGCTGCGCGATCGATACCGCTTTGACAAGCTGTTGGGCAAAAGCGCTCCGATTCAAAAAGTGTTTGATATCATTCAACGCGTTTCCCTTTCCAGGGCATCGGTGTTGGTTTCGGGAGAAACGGGCACAGGCAAAGAACTCATTGCACGAGCCATTCACTTCAACAGCCCGAGGAAGGATCGCCCTTTCATTGTGGTTAATTGCGGTGCTATCCCCGACCAACTCATGGAGAGTGAGCTCTTTGGGCACGTCAAAGGGAGCTTCACGGGCGCTGTGGTGAACAAGAAGGGTCTATTTGATGTAGCCAGTGGTGGCACCTTGTTTCTCGACGAAATAGGTGAAATGGGACTGCAGGTACAGGTCAAGCTCTTGCGCGCGTTGCAAGAGCGAAAAATCAAACCTGTGGGGGGCTTGCGAGAAACGGAAGTGGACGTTCGGATCATTGCAGCGACCAATCGAAATCTGGAAGAAGAAGTTCTCAATCGCACCTTTCGAGACGATCTCTATTATCGACTCAATGTCATTGGCCTAACCGTGCCTCCATTACGGGATCGGCGAGAAGACATACCGCTTCTTGCTCACCACTTCTTGGAGAAGTTCGCCCAAGAAATGGCCAAACCTCTTCGTGGTTTTGAGCCCGATGTATTGGAAGCGCTCTGTGCCTACAAGTACAGCGGCAACGTGCGTGAATTGGAGAACATTGTCGAACATGCGGTTACCTTTGAGTTGGGCGACGCCATTTCCGTCAGCAGCTTGCCTGCGTCGGTTCTTCAACCCAGGCAGGACACCCCCAGTTGGATAGGGCGGATCGATCTGACCAACCAAGGCCTCGATATGGAAGGGTTGCTTTCGGACATCGAGCGGCGGTATTTGCTCGAGGCGTTGCGTCTGACACGGGGCGTGAAAACCGACGCTGCCAAGTTGTTGAACATCAGTTTTCGAAGCATTCGATACAAGCTCGAAAAGTACAACATCTCCGATACGGACATCCAACGTTATCAGTAGAGTCGAGAGCCTGTCGTCCTAACATTGAGACCGGATTTGTGCTACATGCTCATGCAAGGGCGCAAGCGAGACCGTTCATGATGAACAACGAAACCACGCGGCAAAACGATTCGAGCCTGCTGTTGTCGGGTCCCTTGGATTTTGTCCGAAACAAAGCAGGTGCGGTGGCCGTTCTCGCCATCGCCAACGCCACGTTGTCATTCTTGGTTCGTAGCGGAGGTGACCCCACCGAGCCCGTTTGGTTGACCTTCGCTATCCTGATCCCCACAGCTCTCCTTTCTACCTATGGGATTTTTCTTTGCCTGGGTGTGTTGGCCAACTCGCGAGCCATTGTGTCCGAATTGGGGGCAGTCGGGCGTGTTCTTAATCGACTGGCGGGCGCATTTGTCGTGCTGGCTGGTGCGCTCTGTGTACCTGCATTATTCTCATGGTTCGCGACCGATTCTTGGGTCACGCTGGCTTTTACGTTGGTGGGTCATGTGGTCGCAGTCGGGATTGCGTTCAGTATTCCCACCTTGCTGATCGCTGTGTTCATGGACTTCTGGCGGGCACGAAAGCGGCTTACAGTCCTTGGTGGATTTGCCATCTCATTGGGATTTGTTTTCGCCCTACCCGCCATCTGGATCTATGTGGGTTCGACAGCGGGGTTGTACGCGGATACGGGATTTTGGTATGTCGCGGCAGTTCAAGCCTTGGGCGCCGTACTTATTCTACCGACCCTCATAATCGTTCCGCTCCCATTTCTTGGCTTCTATCGGACGCAAAAGCCCCGCGCTCATTGGCGGGTGTCTCCTGTGGCCACGGCCGTGTTTGTCGCAACCTTGGTACTCGGTGTGGGCGGCACGCTCTACGGCTGGCAATCGATCAAACACGAGCGGGTTCATCTCAAGACCCAGGTCGACGACGACATTGTGTACTTGCCTCCACCGTCTGTACTTAAGATGTCGTCATTGGGGTATGGGCCCACCTGGGGCGACATGCTCTTTGTGCGAACGCACGCTTATTACTTACGTCATATGTATGGAGACCAGATTTTTCGTTGGCTCGAAACCTACGCGGACGGGGTCATCAACTTGGATCCTGACAACCGTGAAATCTATTATTGGGCCAGTCAGGTGGTTCGGTATGGCCAAACAGTCAGTGAAGAGATCATCGCTCGCTCCAACCAATTTGCTGAAAAAGGGTTGGAGAGATTTCCGGACGATGCGCGGCTCTATGCACACGTGGGATTCAATCTCTATTTTGAGCTCCGTCCCATGCTCTTGGATCGAGAACAAGCCTTGCGCGACAAAATCGCTGCCACAAGCGATCTGGCAAAACGAGACCGTGCGTTCAATGAGATGAACGGCATTCGGCGAAAGCGCATCGAATTGGAAGCGCAAGCGTTGGTGCATTACACCACCGCTGCGATGTTGCCGCACAGCACCGTCGATCCGGTCTTTCTCTTTGATTTGTACATCAAGCAAGATCAAACGGAAGCGGCGGTGCATATGGCTCGGTCATTGTATTTCGACGTGAGTCCGCAGAATCGTGCTCAACTGCTGGAGCGACTCAAGATCGCGGGCCGAGACACGGAAGCCAGCGAGCTTCAGCAAGCCGAGGAAATGTACAAACAAGAAATGCCCTTCATAAGCCCCGAACTCTACCGCATGGTGGGATCGGCCAATGAGTTGACGGTTCCACAGCGTTGGGATCGCCTGGGCGAATTTTTTGAGGCCTTGGATGGCCTTCACAGTCCACCGATGCTGGAAGGGGACAAATCGTGATTCAAGGAAAACGGATCTTGATTACCGGTGGCGCGGGTTTTATCGGTACGACCCTTGCGTTGCGGCTGTACTCGGACAACGACATTGTGATCTTGGACAACATGTCTCGCAATGCATTGGCAGGGACACCACTCGGACAAGCATCGACTGTGACCATTATTGAGGGTGATGTGCGCGACAAAAGTTGTGTGCGCAATGCGGTGGATGGGGTTCAGCACGTGATCCACTTGGCCTCAATCGCCGGTGTCGATACCGTGATGCAAAAGCCTGTGGAGACCATGGAGGTGAGTCTGTATGGAACGGTCAACGTGTTGCACAGCTGCCGGGAGAGTGGAAGTGTAGAGCGCTTCATTGATTTCAGCACCAGCGAAGTGTTCGGGCGATACGCCTACAATGTGGGCGAAGGAGATGTGACGACACTGGGTGCTGTGGGCGAGGCTCGTTGGACCTATGCGGTCAGCAAGCTGGCCACGGAACACCTGACGTACAACTATCACAAGCAATATGGCCTGCCGACGGTGGCTCTTCGCCCGTTCAACATTTACGGTCCCCGACAAGTGGGAATGGGCGCTATTCATCACTTCATTCGTCAGGCATTGGCTGGTGAAGACATCACCGTTCACAACGACGGTAGTCAGATACGATCTTGGTGTTACATCGATGACATCGTCGAGGGTGTGTTTTTGGCGCTGACCAAAAAGGAAGCGGTGGGACACACCTTCAACATTGGCAATCCGCGCAGCACCCTGACCATTTACCACCTGGCGCGAGAGATTGTGCGCCTGTCGGGATCCACCTCAACCATTCGCTTCGTGCCGTGGAATCACATGGACGTGGAATTGCGAATTCCGAACATCGACAAAGCCCGCAGCTTGCTTGGGTTTGAACCCACAATCGATTTGGAAGAGGGGCTCTTACGGACCATTGATTGGTATCGAGAGAGCATGCGGGGATGACAAAGGATCACATTCCATTGATGAAGTTGTCGCTTGGGGCGAGCGAGTTGGATCGGATCGCTCAGGTACTCAAGAGCGGCCAGTTGGTCCAGGCCGGGACTGTTCAGCAATTTGAACAGAGGCTTCAAGAGCGTCTGCATGTGGAACACGCGGTCGCTGTGTCCAGCGGTACGTCGGCGCTTCACGTGGCGCTCACAGCGTTGGAGGTGGGCCGGGGAGACGATGTCGTCGTTCCGGACTTTTGCTTTCCATCTGTGGCTGCGTCCGTGTTGGCGGTCGGCGCCAATTGCGTGTTGTGCGACATCGATCCATCGACGTTCAACAGTGGGCTTGCTCAGATTGAACGTGCGCTCACTCCGCGTACCAAAGTGGTCATACTCGTTCACCAATTTGGTGTTCCGGCGGGGGCCAAGGAGTTGGTGTCGGCGTTGCCTTGTATTGTGTTGGAGGATGCGGCCTGCGCGCTGGGCGCCGTGGACCATGGAAGACCTTGTGGGACCTGGGGAGAAGCAGGATGCTTTTCCTTTCACCCTCGAAAGATTATTACGACCGGTGAAGGTGGGCTTATTTGTACACAGAGCGAAGCATTGGCCCATCAATTCCGAACCTTACGAAATCATGGCATGCGCCCCAGCGCCATCGGTGTGGAGTTTGAGCATGTTGGAATGTCGGCTCGAATGACAGAGCTCCATGCGGCGGTGGGTCTGGGTCAATTCGACCAATTGGATGCCCTGTTAGCCGGCCGACACCAGGTGGCTCAATGGTATCGAGAGGCGTTGTGCGGTGTCGATGGGCTGATCGTTTCCGATGCGACATGGCATCCGGATCGGGTGTATCAATCGCTGGTGATTCGCGTTGAAACGGCTCACTTGCGGGATCGCTTGATGACCACGCTTCGAGAGCGTGGTATCGAATCCACATTGGGCACCTACGCCATCCATCAGCAAAGCGCTTATTCTGATCGATGTCAGCAGGCGAAGGATGGGTTGGCGGAATCGACAAGAGCCCAGGCAGAGACCCTGACGTTGCCCCTGTGGGCAGGCATGTCCCAAGGTCAAGTCGACCGGGTTGTTCAAGGATTGCGTGAGGGTTTGTGTTGAGGAAAAAGATGGCGACACAGGTGGCGCATTGACCGTGACTAATTCTAATGGATCGGATGGCTCCGTTCTTCACGTCGAGGGGCTCCGAAAGAGCTTTGGCGTGGTGGAGTTGGAACGCTTGCTCGCATTGAAACCGAGTGAAATGTTTCGCACGGTTGAAGCGGTTCAAAACGTGGGATTCACAGTCCAGCGGGGTGAGGTGTACGGTTTCTTGGGTCCCAATGGTGCTGGCAAGACCACCACCATTAAAGTTTGCATGGATCTGATCAAGGCCACCGAGGGAACCGTCCGCGTGTTCGGTTGTGATCCGCGGAACCGAAAGGCCAAACAGCGTGTTGGTTACCTGCCCGAGCATCCCTATTTTTACGATTATCTAAAACCACAGGAGATCTTGGACTTCTTTGGTCGGGTCTTTGGGATCGACCGGGAAACGCGGAAAAAGCGAATCGATGCGCTCTTGGATCGCGTGGGCCTCAGCGACGCTCGCAATCGTCCGCTTCGGAAGTTTTCCAAAGGCATGCTGCAGCGCTTGGGCATCGCGCAAGCGCTCATTAATGAACCCGATTTGCTGGTGCTTGATGAACCGCTCAGTGGTCTGGATCCGATGGGCCGAAAAGAGATCCGCGATATCATCATCGAGCAGCGGGATCGAGGTGCGACTATTTTCTTCTCGTCTCATATCTTGAGTGATATCGAGCATCTGTGTGATCGGGTTGCGATCATTCATCACGGAAACGTCGTGAGTGAGGGCCCTTTGGAAGAACTGCTCCTGTCGGAGAAACGGCAAACAGAGCTGCTCATTCGCGCGGAGCCAGTTCAGATTGACTCCGTATTGTCCACACTGGGGGTCAAGGCTGTTCGATTGGGTGCATCCAGTCGGATTGTGATCGACACCGGGCGGGTTCGAGAAGCGATTGAGTCCGTGCACACTGCCGGCGGTACCATAGAGCAGGTCCAACCCCACCGAGATTCGTTGGAAGACTTGTTTGTTCGGGCCACGGGAGGCAAGTCATGATCGGTCGTATTCTGGCTGTTGCCGCCAACACGCGCAAAGAAGCCTATCGAAATCGCGCGTTCTTGGTTCTTGTGTTGTTGGGGCTTTTCCTCAATGGGGCGGGGTTGTTGCTCTCCAAACTGGCCGTTCGCAATCAAGCCACCAAAGTGATTCAAGATTTTGGCTACTTTTCAGTGGCCATCGTGTGTGCGATTACCGCGATCATGCTCGGGATCATCTTGCTCCATAAAGAGCTCGATAAAAAGACGATCTACACCATCGTCTCGAAGCCAATCGCCCGTTTCGAGATTGTATTGGGCAAGTTTTGGGGATTGCTGACGCTCTTGGTGTTTTTGGTCATCGGCCTGGGGATGTCTTGGATTGGGACCCTTTGGTACCATGACGCCTTGCATGTGGGTGGGGTGGCCATTTGGGACGATTGCTTGATGGGCATGGTTCTCATGATCGGGGAAGCCATGATCGTCTTGGGTGTTGCCTTGCTCTTCTCGAGTTGGACCCGTCCATTTCTGGCCGGTGTGTTTACGTTTGGCTACTTCGTGATGGGTCGAAACATGTATTTGCTACGAGAATACTTGGGTGCTGCGAAAGGTCCGTTGGCAGAACCGGGTCCATTGAGAAACATCGCCAATGGATTCACGTACATCGTGCCGGATCTCGATGTCTTCAACATAAGCGGCGAAATTGCGCTGGGAATCGATGTGCATGGGGGCTATGTGCTGGCGTCTATGGGGTACGCGGTGGCATTCACGGTGGTGTTTTTGACGCTCGCAGCGCTCTTCTTTTCTCGTCGTGATCTAGGGTAGGGTTGATCCCAGTGATTCGTTTCATGAAACGTTCCTTTGTGTTGGTCCTGATCGCGGTTGTGATAGGCCTCGCTGGCGTTTGGTTAAAAGTGCGGATCGAAGCGGGTGCGAGTTTGTCCCAGGCACAAGCGTTGGAAGAAGTCGGCGATATTTCGTTTGCAGTCGTGTGCTATCGACGGACGATCCGTTGGTATACACCGGGATCAGCTCCTGTACAGACCGCCGTGACTCGTCTTCAAGCATTGGGACGGCAGTTGGAAGAGTCCGGAGAACAGGCGGAGGCCCTCTTGGCGTACCGTGCACTGCGCACCGGGATCTTGGGCGTACAAAGTGTGTTTCAGCCTTACGAGGATGATTTGAAGGTGGCCAATCAGCGGATAGCGCATTTGATGGCACAGCAGGAAATGAGTGGTTCGTCACAAGCCAACAAGACGCGCGCGGATCGAGAAGCACATCATACGTCGTTGCTTGAAAAGAATTATGCACCCGCTGTTGGATGGTCGTTGGGCGCAGTGTTTGGGTTTCTATTGTGGTGTGGTTGTTTGTTGGGGCTGGTTCGGAATGGATTCGACGATGTCACGGGACTTTTCATCCGATCCAAAGCGATCCCGTGGGGCATGGGTGTTGTGATTTCGGCCTGTTCCTGGATGGCCAGCCTGGCATTGGCATGAACGCGAGGTTGTCATTGTCGTGTGGTTTGCTGACTGGTTGAAAATGAACTTGAGTTGTACCTTTCCCGACTTTCATTTGCGAACCGTGCGTCTGTGCGCTACTGCTGGGATCGCATGAAGAATACTTTTCAATATGCAGTGATGTCCGACGTCGGTCGTGTGCGAGAAAAAAACGAAGACAACGCAGTGGTGGTGTCCGATCACAATGTGTTTGTTGTGGCGGATGGAATGGGTGGGCACAATCGTGGTGATGTGGCCAGTCAAATTTGCGTGGAGTCCATCCGCAATTCTTACGCCGATGAGCGCTTGATTCGTCATTGGAGCAAGACCCATAAGCAACATCGAAAAGAAAAGGGAGTGGGTAGAATCCGCCAATCCTTTGATGAGTATCTATTGTGGAAATCCGTCGAGGAGTCCAATCGGCAAATTTACAAAACCGCTCATCAGCATGCCCACCTCAAAGACATGGGCACTACGGTTGTGGCTTGTATGTTTTGTGGATCACGGGTCTATGTCGCCACGGTGGGAGACAGTCGCGTTTATCGAATACGTGATGGGATCATCAGCCAGATCACCGAAGATCATTCGTTGGCCAATGAATACATCAAGATGAAGATCCTTCGCAAAGAAGATCTTCCTCGATTCCCATTCAAGAACATCATTGTGCGTGCGTTGGGTCTGAGCGAGTACGTGGAAGTCGATACATTGTATCGGACCACACGTTCTGGAGATGTGTACTTGTTGTGCAGCGATGGCTTGACAGATCTCATTGACGACGAGACGATTTGCGACCTGATACTCTCGGTCGACAAACTGGACGATGGGTGCAAGAACTTGGTGGACACCGCCAACGGTGCTGGAGGCATCGATAACATAACCGTGCTCTTGGTTCGTGTGCCGTGAATCGCGCGCACATACGCTGAGAACTCCGATGTAATATAGGTCTCAAACAGAATGAAAACCATACGTTCAAGCACGCAGACTTCGCTAGTCATCCTTTGGCGCAAAGCCATGATGGGTTGCATGTTGGTCGGTTTGGTTGGACTCAGCGGATGCTCCAATCCGTGTGAAGAGTTTGCACAGCGGATGTGCGACAAGGCGGGGTCGGACAAGTTGGCGTGCGAGACGCAGTGGGTACCCACCGACGATCCCAACAAGATGGAGAAAACACACGCACGGTGCGAACGCATCAAGGATGTTGTGGTGTCATGCACTGAACTCAAAGAAGTGGCAAGACATGCTTCCGATGAGGATCGACTGGCATGCAAACAGAATCTTGAGTTCATCCGAGCCCTAGAAAAACAGACCGAGTAAGGGGCTATCGCCACTATGATCGTGGTATATGATCGTCATTTTCCGATGAAGCGACATTCGGACTTCGATCAATGAAGAAATTTGGGAAATACACCCTGGTTGAGAAGATCGGGGCTGGCGGTATGGCTGAAATCTGGCGCGCCAGCCTGAGCGGTGCCGATGGTTTTGAAAAACAGGTCGTCATTAAGCAGATCCTGCCTCAATACGCCCGGAGTCGTTCCTTCATCACAATGTTCGTACAGGAAGCGAAAGTGGCCAGCCACATTCAACACCCGAATGTGGTTCAAATTTACGAGTTGGGCCAGGAGAGTGGGCAATATTTTATCGCGATGGAGTACGTTCCAGGCCACGATCTCTTGGCTATCTTGGAGCGCGCCAGCCATCTTAGACGGCACATTCCTATCGAACTCTGTCTCTTCATCGCGGGCGAAGTGTGCAAGGGGCTCGAAGAAGCACATCATGCAACGGACGCAAAAGGGCAGTTGTTGAACATCATTCACCGGGACGTATCACCGGCCAACATCTTGGTGAGTCGAGATGGGGATGTGAAGTTGACGGATTTTGGTGTGGCGCGTGCCAGCGTGGAAGGCAAGACCATTGGTGTGACAGGCCAATTGCAAGGGAAATTGGGGTACATGTCACCGGAGCAAGTCGCCTCACAAACCACGGATTTTCGAAGCGATTTGTTCTCCTTGGGAATCGTTTTGTTCGAATGCATCACACACCAGCGTTTGTTCATTGGCACGAATGACATCGCCACGTTGGCCAAAGTACGCAATGCGGACATCGACAGCTCGCTTTCGGCACACCCAAATTTGCCGGCTCCCGTGGTGTCTATTCTGCGTAAGGCGTTGGCAAAAACACCGAAGGATCGATACAGATCAGCCCAAGCCATGGAAGAGGAGATCGGTCAATATCTGTTCGACAACCGACTTCGCGTCACGCGTCGCGCACTGGGATCTTTTGTTAGCGAGCTCTTCGAAACGCCCGTGGACATCATCGAATTAGCGCCCTTGGAGATCGGTTCGGATGTGGTCTTGGACACGGACAGCGACAACGACAGCACGTGGTCTATCTCAGAGCGCACCGTTCCGTCATCGCCATCTGCTGGCGCGGGTCTGGAAAAAAGCACCTTTCGATTCCGTTCATCCATGGGCCAAGAGTTCGGTCCTGTGACGTACCCAAACCTACTGAACTTGCTTCGTTCCCACTCGGTGTCGCCCGATGAAATGATCAGCATCAACGACAAGGATTGGCGGCCTCTTGGAGAAGTGTCGTCACTGTCTCATTTGGTCAACGATGTGTACGAGTTGGAGTCAGAACGCGAACCCACACAGCAAGGTGTGTTTGGGATAGAAAGTGTCGCCCGGATCCTCTCGGAGTTGGCGGTCAGGAATGCGACCGGTCGTTTGCAGGTTAAATCGGAAGACCGACGCAAAGAAGTGTTCTTTCGGCGAGGCTACGTGGTGAGTGTGCTGTCCAATTTAAAGAACGAGCTTTTTGGATCGCTTCTTCGAGAGCGAGCGATTGTGAGTGAAGACGTGCTTTTGAATGCGATGAAACAAGCACGGGACCACGGGTGGCCTCTGGGCCATGCCCTGGTTCAAATGGGACATATTCAGCAATTGGAGTTGTTTCAACTCTTGGACGAGCAATTTCAGGACAAGGTTCATCAACTTTTCGAATGGCAGGATGCCGCCTTTGCGTTTTTTGAGGGGGACGAGCCGGAAGGCGATGCCATTCCATTTCGACTCGAAACCCATAGGGCCATCACGGAAGCGGTTCGGAAAACCGTCTCGTTGGAGATCCTCCAGGGTTTGTATGGTTCGACAATGGGCCATTTCGTGACTCCGGTTGACAACCGCCCCTTTGACATCACTCAATTATGCTTGAACAGTAGAGAATACCGCTATCGAAACATCATTGAAGGTCAGTCAGAAACCATCTCCGTTATTCTCCAACTGAACACAAAGAGCACCGAAGAGCAGACATCGCTCTTACGGGTGCTCTATCTTTTGGACCAAACAGGGCACGTTCAGGTCCACCCAACGAAGTGAGCGAACCAATGAGGCAGCGTAACCAGTTCGACCCCAACTCTTGGCCTCGCAGCGGGCGAATGATCGGTGTCGCGTTGATTGTGATTCTAGTCGTCATCGCTTGTCGCAAAACCGACGAGCCCTCACGGCAGCCGGCGGGGATTTCCGACAAATCGCAAGCAAGGGATTCTTCGGTCGTGCCATCGGTGTCGCTTTCGCCTGTCGTGTTGGCGTTGGCAAAAAAATGGGGAGCGGGGTCGGATGAAGAAAGGGAAGCGAGTCGAATCGATGCATTATTGACCCGTCTTCGTTCGTCCACAGTCCTTCTGGACAGTGCCAAGCCCATTGGAAGGGAAGCGCTGGTCGGCGAGCAGCTCGCCAAGCAATTGATGGACACCAAGACGCCCCTGGTACTAACGGGGTTGGAGGCCGGGTTTCTCATGGCCGATTTGATGAAGGCCCTTGGTGTAAGAGGACGGCTGGTCACACTGCACGGCCATGGTGGAAGGACGTCGCTTCGACGCCGAACAGTGGCTGTCCAATGGGGTGATGGAGGTCCCAAAGAGTCCCGAGGGATCTACACCGATGGGATCGACGAGAATGATGTGGCTGACGCCATTACCCGGGATCATCGGGCCGCTTTGCTGGATGGAATCACCGCCCTTCATTGGATTGAAACCCATCGCTTTGATCGTGCACTGGATCGAATCGACGCAGCGCTTAAGCGCGCGCCGGACGAAGCAGCGTTGCGATTCCTGCGTGGAAAAGCCACCTATTTGAAAGGCGATCCAGAGGCGGGTCTGTTGGACATGGAACAGGCAGTGAACGCCCAAGAAGATGCAATCGGCCAGCATCAATTGGCCATCGCCTACATCGAAATGGAGCAGTCATTCAAGGCCTATCGTGCGTTGCGTCGGGCTGTGACGCTCGACTCGAAGAACGTGGATGCATGGGTTGGACTAGGTTTCTTGGCGTTGGAACGATATCAAACGAGCGAAAAGGACCAACGTGCCGGAATTGATAAAGAACTGGATGATATCGAAAACGCACTGATGATCGTTGATCCCAATTACGCTCGTCTCATTGAGCTTCAAGCACGTCGTTTGTTGGTCGCCGATCAACGTGAAAAGGCGAAGAGTCTGGTGACAAAAGCCGTCGAAACCAGTGATGAGCCGGCTGTGTTGAGAGCCTTTCTCGCCGAGCTTGCTGTACATGGCGGTGACGCGAAAACAGCGATCACACAATTGGAAATAGCGGTCAAAGACCAGCCCAATGAGGCGGATTTATGGCTCTTTTTGGCTTCGTTGCATGGCGATCAGGGGGAGTCGAGCAAAGCGATCTCTGCACTGGAACAAGCCGCAAGATCGGCCCCCTTTGACCCACTGATCCATGCGGAGCTTGTTCGTGCCTATCAGACGGTCGGGCAAACCGACAAAGCGCTCAAGGCCGGAAACGAGCTGGTCGCACGATTTCCCGGACGGATTGAGGGCTCGATGGTGTTGGTTGAGCAAGCATTGTTCTCTGAGGACTATAAACGGGTGATTGTGCTGGTGAACACAGCGCTCAAGAAACATCCACAGGACGTCGATCTGCACCAGGCTTTGTTTTTGGCTCATTTCAGTTTGGGTCAGAAAAAGGATGCAAGACAAGCGATCGATCGGCTCGTAAGATCCGATCCGAATAGCCGGATCGCGTTGGCTGAAATGTTCATTGAAATTAGTATGTTAGAGCCGGCACTCTTCCTTTTGGAGGAGCAAGTGGCCGCGGATCCCAGTCAGTCCGAGAATGCAATGAATCTCGCGTTGTTGTATCGGCGCCTTCGGCAGACGAAGGATGAACAACGTATACGAGCACTGATGATCAAGCATGCATCGGATCCAAAAGCGGCAGAGGTGCTGTACAAAGACGTGAGCAGTCAGCTCGATGCACTGGAGCAATCGCTCGAAACGAAACCTGAAGACTCCAATGCTCCCTGAATCGACCGAGGCGTTTGAGCAGCAATTAAGTGCTGGTTTGGATGCCATTGGTGTTGCGTTGGATCCGGGTTGGGTGGGAACCCTGGAGATCCATGCCCGTCTCTTGGAAAAATGGTCACAAAAAATCAATTTGATCAGCACTTCGGACGAGACGGGGGTCATTGAACGGCACCTGATTGATTCATTGTCATTGCTTCGATTGAGCTGTGTCCGTGACTGTTGTGGACCCGCAGTGGATGTGGGATCGGGAGCGGGTTTTCCCGGCATTCCTTTGGCCATTGCGTGTCCGGACGCACGCTGGACGCTGTTGGAGCCCCGACAGCGTCGTGGCGCGTTCTTGACCCAGGCCCTCTCGCAGGCAGGCATCTTGAACGCTTCCTGGCTTCAGGGTCGCGTGCCTGCGTCACAAATGCACGGTCAGTATGAACTTGCTGTGAGTCGAGCGACGTTTTCCCCCGACCAAATGATCGATCGGGTAGGAGCATTGGTTAAAAAGAGCGGGTCGTTGGTCCTGATGGCAGCCCGTGACCCGGGGTTTGAACCACCCAATGGCTGGGCGATGACGGAAGAAAAAAGTTTTGAGATCAATGGTGCCCCGCGCTGGATAGCCAGCGTCGTGCGGCACGATTGATCCCGTTTTTCTAGTCTTCGACTACTTCGGCGTCCACAACGTTGTCCGCATCGGCAGGGGCGTTGTCGGCGTCCGCATCGTCATTGCCTGTGGCTCCGTCCGGCGCTGCATTGTCGGCCGCTTCGTTGGTGTTGATCTCTTGATACATCAACTCAGCGAGCTTGTGAGACGCTTTTGTCAGCGCTTCCATCGCCTGAGACATGGTTTCGGAATCTTCCGAATTGAGCGCCTCTTTGGCTTCCTTGATGGCCGTTTCGAGCGACTCCAGATCCGATCCTTCCAGTTTGTCCCTGTAATCAACCAAGGATTTTTCGGTTTGGTACACGAGCGTGTCGAGTTGGTTTCGGCTTTCCACCATTTCGCGACGACTCTTGTCTTCCGCTTCGTGCTCTTTGGCATCATCGACCATGCGGTCGATTTCACCTTGATCCAAGCCGCTGGAGTTCGTGATGGTGATGGATTGATCCCGTCCCGTCGCTTTGTCGCCAGCGCCCACTTTCAAGATCCCGTTGGCGTCGATGTCAAAGCTGACTTCGATCTGTGGGATCCCACGGGGAGCGGCAGGAATATTGTCCAAATGGAATTTGCCCAGCGTCCGGTTGTGTGCAGCCATCTCACGCTCTCCTTGGAGAATGTGAATTTCGACCGACGGCTGGTTGTCGGCAGCGGTGGAGAACACCTCTGTTTTCCGAGCCGGAATGGTTGTATTGCGTTTGATAAGGTGGGTCATGACGCCGCCCAATGTTTCAATACCCAGACTCAGCGGTGTGACGTCGAGCAATAAGATGTCTTTGACATCACCCGACAATACACCGGCTTGGATCGCCGCGCCGATCGCGACCACTTCATCGGGATTCACACCCCGGTGTGGTTCTTTCCCAAAGAAATTGGTGACCATTTCCTGCACCTTGGGGATGCGCGTGGATCCGCCAACGAGGATCACCTCATCGATGTCAGAAGGCTTCTTTCCGGCATCCTTCAGCGCTTGACGGCAGGGCTTCAACGTCTGTTCCACAAGGGAGTCAATGAGTTGTTCAAGTTTGGCTCGTGACAACCTCAAATTGAGGTGTTTGGGACCGTTTGCATCGGCTGTCAGGAAAGGCAAGTTGATGTCTGTTTCCATGGTGGAAGACAGCTCGATCTTCGCCTTCTCCGCAGCCTCGCGGAGACGCTGAAGAACCATCTTGTCGGTGGACACGTCGATGCCCTGGTCTTTCTTAAACTCGGCGATCAGATAGTCGATTATTTTTTCGTCGACGTTGTCACCACCCAAATGTGTGTCACCGGCGGTGGACACCACTTCGACTACATTCTCACCGACTTCCAAGATGGAGACATCAAATGTGCCACCACCGAAGTCGTACACTGCAATGAGTTGGTCATCTTTCTTATCGAGTCCGTATGCCAGCGCGGCAGCGGTGGGCTCGTTGATGATTCTCTTCACCTCGAGACCTGCGATCTTGCCGGCGTCTTTGGTGGCTTGGCGTTGGCTGTCATTGAAGTACGCAGGGACCGTAATGACGGCGTCGGTCACATCTTCACCCAGGTACTTTTCCGCTGCGCGCTTAAGCTTTTGGAGCACCCGTGCGCTGATTTCAGACGGTGAATAATGCTTGTCTCTCACAGTGAACTGGGTATCACCATTTTTCGCGGCCTCCATCAGGAAGGGCAAACGCCCCACACCGTCTTTGACGTCATTGAATTTCGAGCCAATGAAGCGCTTTGCCGAATAAATGGTGTTCTCCGGATTTGTGACGGCTTGTCGGCGAGCGACTTGGCCGACCAATATGGAATCTTTTTCGTCGAATGCAACGACCGACGGCGTGGTTCGTGCTCCTTCTTCGTTGAGGATCACTTTTGGATCGCCACCTTCCATTACCGCCACAACCGAGTTTGTGGTTCCCAAGTCGATTCCGATGATTTTGCCCATGATCTGTCCTCCTTCTCTACTGGTCATTCGGCTCTGGTGTGTCGTTGCATGCCCTCTTCGTTCAAGGTTCGCCGCACCACCAAAAGGCATGAGAAACATAGGGAGACTTTGACCGGTGTCAAGAGATAAGCTGGTCTTTTGCGTGTCGACGGCATACACCCTATGGGTCATGAAACGGTTATTGATGATGAGAAAAGGCAGATTCCACTCCGTTTGGGCTCTGGCGTGGGTATGGCTGATTGCATGCAGCCATTCCATGGAGCCGGTGCAGACCTGGTCTCGTGTCAGTCGCGCTCCGGGCAGTACGGGGAAGCCCGTGTTGTGGTTGTCTCCCAGCCAACCCGATCTCTCGATGGGTATGGCTGACACCGACTTGCTAGAGGCAGTGGCTATTGGGACCGTGGATGCACCACAAGGCACGGGATGGGAAGCGTTGAAAAAGATGACCAAGCACACCCACCCCAAGATTCGAATGGCAGCGCTGAATGTGGCCGACAAGAGCATCCCGGACCAGGCACCCATGTTGGCCCTGGGTCTCTTGGACGACTTGTATACGCCTGTGGCTGAGCGGGCGAAGGCTCTTCTTTGGGCCCGCTCACCCGACGAGCGACGCCGATACTTGGACCGTGCATTGACCCAAGAAGATGTGTGGATACGACGCGGTGCGGTTTCGCATTGGCCTTTTTTGCTCGGTCGCCTGTCTCCTCACGAGACGACTCGCTGGCTCTTGGATGCGGTTGAAAACGCGGCATCCGCGACCGAGAGGATGCAAGTCTTGGCTGGGATTTGTCGAGAGCCGTCCCTGTTTTCACCGGATGTTGCCCGTGCCCTTCAAGACGAAGTGCAACGCGTCCCATCCTATGAAGAAGGGGCGATTCGTGCGGTGTTGTCCGTCTGTGCGATGTCTCGGCCGTCTGCCCAGGGATCGGCGCCAGTGGACGCCCTGACAGAGGTGCTGGCGAGCGATGATCCGGAACTTCGCCGCCATGTGGCGGTCTTGGTGTTTCATGTCTCGTCTCGCATGTCAGCAAGCCACAAGAATCGGTTGGCCACAGCGCTGCATATGGTCGGCGAATCGGTGGACGATAATACGGCCCATGCGCTGTACAAGGTCCGGGCTGTGTTGGGGGATCGCGGTGCACTGGGTGCGCTCGCCAAGCTGTCCATTGACGGCGACTCCAACCTTCAAATGGCTGTTGTGACGTCGTTATTGGCCCTGGCCGACCGCGGTATACGGCTGTCCAATACCGATGTGGTGGAGGCGGTGGAACGTCTCGTACAAAAAGACGACGCGGAGCTGCGTTGGCGTGTGATCATAGTCGCTGGGCACACCGGTGACGTACGTTTTGTCCATTCTCTCAGTCAATTGATCCGTGACGGTGATGCGCGTGTTCGGTCGGCGGCGGCCTATGCGCTGGGTCAATTGAACGCCCAGCAGGGTGTTGATGCCTTGATTAACGCGGGTATCAACGACGAGGTGTTGGCAGTGCGTGATGCGAGCTTTGTTGCATTGCATCGACTGGTACACAGTACGACGCTTCCACCCCGATCCTTGATCTCCGAGTGGTTGAATACTCCCCCGACGAGCGGTGAGCGCCCCTTCTGGGGTCGTGATCGGTCTCGTTGGCGACTGTGGTACCAGCGACGGGGTCAGTCACCACCACCCACCACGCCATAGCGAATTCAACGGATTCGGTGGATTTGTGTCTCATGAGCAGGTTGCTCGTCCGTCCATACCATGGAGACCCTACGGATCGTGTCCGCGACGGGATGTCTGTTGGGATCCGGCGGCACTGAATTCCTTTGGATCGGTTTCCAGTCCACGCCGGATACAGATTATCCTTGTATTATCATGGAATTTGGTCGTAATCTTTCAAACTTCCCAGGTGGCGACAGTCTTCCGCCGAGTCGCGCCAAACTGGAGTTGCGCTGATGACAATCTTTCGATCCCTGCTGACGCTGTTGTTGTGCTCTTTTCTACTGTACTGCGGTGGTACCGAACCATTTCAACCTCCGGGGCCTCCCATCAATATTGATCCACCCGGTGCGGACACCTCTCAAGGGTTGGACGCTGGTGGATCCGAACCGGCGGGTATCGATGCCGTCATTAATGAGCCCCCAGCCCAAATAGGCGGCTTCCCGTCCCCGGAATTATTCCTCCAGATTATGGGTCCATCGTCCGCCGATCATGTGAGCGTAGGAAGTGGCGCCACGTATATCGCGGGCACGCTCTTTGGCTCGGCCAAAGAGATCCAATGGACCAGCAATACGGGTCAAACGGGCAAAGCGAAAGTGGCCAAATTTTGGAACACCACACCCATTACCTTGGTGCCAGGAGACAACGAGATTGTCGTCACCGCCATCGGCGAAAACGAAGAATCTCAAGATCGTATTGTCATCACATACAACCCCGGCTTCTTCTTTGACGGGAAGGCCAAAGCCCGTCCATCGGCATTTTTTACCAACACACCGGTGGATGTTGTGGTGACCATCCCTGTCTCTTCCAAGAATGTGCTGCCATCGACCGTCGCTCTGTGGGAAGTGGACAAGGAGGGCAACAACGGTACGAAGTTGGGTAGTATGGTCGATACCGGCGACACATCAGCGCCCAACTGCGACGAAATTCAAGACGACGGCGTTTTTTCACGCTGCGCGCAGCTGCAGAGCAACACGGCGACGACCAAATACCTTCGTGTTACGCTGGACATCGATGTTGGAGGCAGCCTGCACACGGTCTTTTCGCCCATCATTCCCATTGAGATCGTCGATCCGATCACCAGCGTGGAATGCACCAAGATGCACAGCGCACAAAACGACGCTCTTACGTTGTACTACAGCGTGTATCAGACCGAGGTGGCCGTTGGAAATGCCAATGCTGCGCTGAAGGCAAGGGCTGAGGCCATGGCGGCCTTGCAAGCCAATCCCATTGTCGCCGATGCCGGCGTTGATCCCGATGGTGGGGTTTGGACACGATTTGAAGGGGGCGTGTTGGGTGCGCTCAACATTCCAACGGTCGGGTTTCGAGGCGGTG
>CAUZBV010000007.1:0-25460 GCA_963578115.1 Myxococcales bacterium | reverse complement strand
GTTTTGGCCGGTGCCTCCATTGATCAACGCCTAAAGATGGTCACGATCGCCAAGAAGATTGGAACCGTGCTGTCCTTTCGCTCACCCTATGCGAACAAGATACCTTCCTGGATCGAGCGACACGTTCGATCCAGAGGAGCACGGATTGAAGGGGCAGCATCCGACTTGCTAAGCACCGTGATTGGCACGGATCTGGTTGCCCTCGCCGACGCCATCGAACGGCTACTGTTGTACATCGGCGAGGAATCGCCCACCCCGATGATCACCGTCGATGCGGTAGAGAATTGTATTGCCAGAACCAAGGTGCACTCCATCTTTGAATTGACCGATGCACTGGGACGCAAACAAGCCGCCGAGGCGCTTCAAATTGTGGCGGCGATGATGGAATCCAAAGAAGCTCCCATCCGGATTGTCGCGATGATTGCCCGTCACTTCAGACGACTTTGGGAGGCACAACAACGACTCGAGAATGGAGAGTCGCCCGATCAAATCGGCCAACAGCTTCGGGTGCATTCGTTTTTCCTGCGGGACTTCTTAAGGCAAGCTCAACTCTTTACTCCGACGGGCTATGAAACACTCTTTCACCGCCTCTTTGAAACCGATCGATCGCTCAAGTCGAGTCGCGCTGCGGCAGAGTTGCACATTCAGCAACTCATCCTCGAAATTTGTACAAAAGGTGCCTCTACGTCACCCGCACCGAGTACGGGGTTTGTCACCACACGATAACCTTCTACACCACTCATTGACACCAGCCGACACGGTTCATAGTATCCCTGCATCGACTGTAGGATGGTTCAACGTCGAGGCATTCTATGAGACCGGTCACGAGTCGCCAATCCATGGGAAAGAAGAGCCCACCGTCACAGAATGCAACGCCAGCGCATGACGATGGCTATTCCGGCATGTCGCGAAATCAGTTGGTGGAACGCTACGTCCAACTCGCGAAGATTGTCGCGTCGAAGATTGCATCCCGGTTGCCCAAATCTGTGGAGCTCGATGACCTGATCAGCGCCGGTGTCATGGGATTGATTGATGCCATCGACAAGTACGATGCGTCCAAGAGCCAAAACTTCAAGAAGTACGCCGAAATCCGCATCCGAGGTGCGATTCTAGACGAATTGCGCTCGATGGACTGGGTCTCCCGCTCTGTGCGCCGGCAGTCCGCCCAACTCACCGGAATGCAACAACAACTCCGACGCCAATTTGGACGCGAGGCCACGCCCGACGAAGTGGCCAAGGAGATGGGCTTGGACCTCGAGCAATACTTCAAATTGCTCGATAAGCTGAAGCCTGTCTTGTTGCTTTCGTATGAGAACCAGGGGCCGAGCACCGATGGCGAATCGAGAAGCTTTGACACGATCATTCGTGACACGACTGCAGCGGATCCATCCACGCTCCTTCATGACCGGAATATCCGTACGTTGCTCAAAGAGCTCAACGATACGCTGCCGGAAAAACAGCGATTGGTTGTGAAGATGTACTACTTTGAGGGGATGAATCTCAAAGAGATCGGACACGTACTCAACGTCACGGAGTCTCGGGTGTCTCAACTGAACACACAGGCAGTACGCAGTCTAAAGGCCAAGGTTCAACGGCGCTTGGGTGGGGAATCATAATCAATCAAACCGATCCGCATGGGGAGAGTTCGTTGCGAAAAAGTGCAGTACAGCAAGAGCGACCTCGGTGGACGACGTTGCTGACACTCATTGCGCTACTGTGCCCATCGATCGCCTGGGCACAAGACAATTCAGAGACTCCCCAGGACCCACAGCCCATCGTGATGGATTTTGAGCTGGATGAGCGAGACGTGGTGGAAGCTGCCGCCAAAACGCGAACCACGATCCAGCAAGCCCCCGCCATCATCACTGTCATTACAAAAAAGGACATCCAAAATCGTGGGTATCGCACCATCAACGATGTTCTCCGTACTATTCCCGGTTTCGAGGGCGACCGCTGGCAGTACAATGGATGGACCAAAGAGAGTCTAACGCGGGGGATCCCGAGAACCGTTCTCGTATTGCTAGACGGTGTGAATATTGTTGACCCGCTCAAGAATGCGGCCGCGATCGATCGGCGGATCCCCCTCGACATGGTGAAACGAATTGAGGTGACCAGTGGGCCCGGAAGTGTCTTGTGGGGAAGCAACGCATTGCTCGGTGTGATCAACATCATCACCCACGACAGCAAATCGAATCCGGGGGTGAAGATTCGTACAGGAGGTGGCGATGGATCGGGCGCAAGGCGAACAGCCAAAGTCCATGCATCCTATGGAGATACGTTCTTAGACGATTGGCTCTCCGTGCACATAGGTGCCACCTATTACACCACCGAGGGCCCCGAGTTGATGGTGGGGACGCAAAATGTACTGGGCCCCCTCCCACAACCCGCCGCCGATGGCACCACCATCATGATTCCACATTCAAAGACCACCAAACCCTACGGCAGAGACCACTTCATTAACGCCATGGCCAACGTACACGCAGGTCCGGTCTCCCTTCATTGGAGTTCAAGCTGGGATCAGGAGTATCGGGAGTTGTCCTCCGGCGGTGAAGTGCTCGCCGGCAATTATCTAAGTGACCCAAGCTCTGCGGTCAGCGCAGACGCGCTCGTTTCCAAACAAAAACGATATCTACACACGGTCAATCTGCAATACGCTGACCGGTTTGCAAACGAACAATTTGGCACGAGCATCCTGGCGCATTTCACGTCCTGGGGATTCAATGATGATCCTCTGGGGGTATTTCCTCGATCCAACATACTCGCCCAAGGTGCCACCACAAAGCTGTCGGTGGACCACGTTTTTCGAACCGGCATCAACCTCGATTTCGATCATTTTCTCCCGCACGACCATCATCTTCTCTACGGTGCAGAAATCTCCGGTGACGTCAGCAGCCCCACCATGCTCACGTCGTTCGACCCCCGGATGGGTCCAAGCGCGACCAGTTCCGACTGCCTTGATCCCTTCGAGTGGCGTCCTAAGCTGGACAGCAACCGACCTTGCTCCGTCACCGAACAAGCGCTGAACAGCGCAGACCGAATCATTGGTGCGCTCTACTTGACCGACGAATGGCGAATGACCAACTGGCTCACGACTTCGTTGGGTGCCCGGGGACAATTTTCCTCCACCTACGCGCCAACCCTCCTGTTTTCTGGCGGAGTCGTGGCGAGTGTGGGCGGCAACGTGTTCCTAAAAACAACCTACGGTGAAGGATTTCGACCACCCGATTTCCAATCCACGTCCGTGGCGTCCGGGTTACTGAGCGGCGTCACCTACCAAGGCAATCCCAATTTGGATGTGGAACGCAGCCGATCGGTGGAAGTGGAAGTCAACATGCGGGTGCTGGAAAACGTGGGCGTGATCAAACGACTGTATTTGCGAGCCGACTATGCCTACACACGCATGAATGCGGTGATCACCAATGTGGGCGGCCGGTATGAAAACAGCGGGGATCGAGACATTCACTCCGCAGAGTTCTTGGGCAACTTGCGTTTCAGAGGGGATCACGAACTCTGGCTCAGTTACTACTTTGTCGATGTCGTGGATTCGAAGATCGGGCGATTGCGAAACATTGCGAACCACATCCTTAACGCCGGCGGACAACTTAGCTTCTTCGATGAGCGACTCGTATTCGCGAGTGTGCTCACGCTGCGAGGCGCCATGGAAGATTTAAACCGAGCGGCCTCGCTGGGGAATCCCGTGGGATCCCTCATCCCTGTTCCTGGTTCCACGTCGGTCACGCCCACGGGCATTGTGGTCACCAAAGTCAACCCTGTGGCCCTGCTGCGAGTCGGCGTCGGTAGCCGAAAGCTCTTTGGTTTTCTGGACGTTGATGCCTGGGTATACAACGCTCTCAATGTCCAATACTCCGATCCCGACTTGTTCTTTGATGATCGCATCATGACCGACACCCAACCCAAGCCTCGACTGAGCTTCGTATTGGAGGCAAGCGCACAATGGTAACGACCCTCGACAGTACCCGATCCAATCGACAAGGCGTTCCATGGTTCCTGTTGGTGGGCATAATCGGGTTGATGTGGGGTTGTCAAAGCAGCGGCGGAACCCTGATCACGATGACGTTAAATCCTGTCGTGACCCAATCGGAAGTGGGGAAACATTACGAAGTGTTTGCAGCGATCAACGACGGCGTTGTCTCCCTGCGCCGCTTTGACGTTAAACTGATCCCTATTGGAAGCGGACGTTTCATCAAATCCGTGGTGGATTACGACGATCCAGACCGCGAGCTTGGTGTGGTTGATGGCGTGGATCAGTTTGGGCGGTTCATCAGTGGTGTTCGCTTTCGAACCTCTGCGAACTTGCGAGGGGCAACCCAACTTTTTGTGACCGTCGAAGACAACGAAGACGACCACCCCGGACCCAGCACGGATGTGTTGATGCTCTGCGATTTGGAGCTGCGCTCAGCGGACATTCTGAGTTGTGTAATGCTCTCCCCGCTCGACAAGCAATTTGTACTGGGGACTGCCGCCTTGGTGTTGCCCGACGAGAGTTGGGAGTGATGAGTCAAGTGGCCCCTTTTGTAGGGCGGAAATGGCATGGAATTCTTCTCGTTGTCGCGTCCATCAGCCTTGGCTGTGCTCACTTGCCAGAGCGCGAGCTATCCTCTCATTCCACCGAAGGGTTTGAACTGCACACACTGGAGAATGGGCTCCGGATTGTCACGGTGGAAGATCACAACCATCCCATCATCGGTGTGGCCGCCTTTGTGACCACCGGTGGACGAACCGAAACCAGCGATTACACAGGCGCGTTGCATTTCATTGAACACTTGATCTTCAAGGGCGGCACCAAACGTTTTCCACCCACCACATTTCGAAAGACCATCGCCGCGTTGGGTCGGGAAAATGGGGGATGGACGTGGGACGACGAAATTCAATTCGGATTCGAGGTGCCCCGCGAGAACTTCTCGGAGGCACTCGATGTCTTGACGGATTCACTGATGGAGCTCCAGTGGACGCGTCGTTGGTTCGAAAACGAACGAAAAGTCGTGCTCCAAGAAATTGAAAAAGTCAGTGAAAGGCCATGGCATCAACTGTGGAATATGTGGGACAAGGCTGCGTTCAAGAGACATCCCTATGGCCGGAGCGTCATTGGAAGCAAGGCGATCATCGAACAACTCTCATTCGTTGATTTGGAGCGGTATTATCAACAACGATTTCGTCCCAATCATATGCTCTTGGCCATCGTAGGGGATTTCGACACCACTCGATTGATCAACACGATCGACCATCGTTTTCGTACGTATGAATCCGGCCAGGTCAGCTTTGAGTTGCCCGACGTCCAAGAACCGATCCAGAAAAAAGTCCGCCGGCGGCACGAGACGAACCCAGCGCTCTCCAACACGAGAATGCTCTTGGGGTTTCGTACGCCCGGCGCTCGACATCAAGATACAGCAGCCCTTTTGCTTCTCGCAGAAATGCTCTCCACAAAAAGCAGTGGACTCTGGGCACGCCCCCCGAACGACACCAAATGGGCACTGCAGATCGATGTGGCGCACTCATTCATGGTGGACCATGGGACCTTTATTGTGACGGTGGGATGTCCGAATGAGCACGCCGCGACCGCTCTAACGTGGCTTCGGAAATACCTCACCACCACGCTACCCAATTCGCCCATCTCCCCATCGGCCATCCAAGAGAGCATTCGACGCTATGAGTCCAAACAAGCCCTGACGATGGAGTCCTATGGAAAGCACGCCATTGGACTCGGTTTCATGGTCGAACGGATGGGGCCGGAACGAACCCGACTCCTCCGCACTCAAATGAGCGTTCTGACCCCCGAGGCACTGCAGGCCATCGCGCAGAAGTACTTTCAACCAAGCAAGTTGGTGGAAGCCGTTCTGGGTCCAGCCGATCCCTTGGCACAGCCAGCGCAAACCGTGACCCTTCCCGACGCGGACACGGAACCTGTCACACTGGAGATCCCCGGGCTCCTTTTGCCATCGGACCAACCGCCATGGCCCATTGCGGACCAGCACGTTCACCACGAAGTCGTCCGTTATCGCTTTGCCAATGGAATGCGTCTCATCGTTCATTCCATTCCCAACGCCCCCGTGCTCTCTGTCGTCACCCTTGTCCAAGGCGGACAAGTGCTCGAACCCGCCAACCAAGCGGGAGTTTCCGTGTTGACGTCACGACTGCTGGCCAGCGGCACGACGAATCTAACCAAGGACCAGTGGGACCGCGTGCTGGAAAGTCGTGCCATCACAACACACCACGAGCTTCGATTGGGAGATCGCTCCAACGTGGCACGCAACGTTCATTACCGCGATGGTGGGCACTTCGCCCTTCAGGGAACTCCAGACCAATGGACAACGCTGCTGTCTCTTGCGGGCGAAGCGTTGTATCGACCCCGATTTTCGACCAAAGAAGTGCAACGACAGCGGCAATTGCTGCTGTCTGAAATAGACGGTCTTGTGGAGAACAATCTCGAATTCATCAAACAGGAATTCTACGGACTCGCCTACCCCGATCACCCCTATGGACGACCCACCATCGGAACACGCCAAACGGTCGAAACACTGGAGATCCAAGCCATTGAGCGTTTTCATCGGCGCGCATACGTGCCGGCCAATACCATCGTCACCGTTGTTGGCACTGTGGATCCCGACACCGTGGCACACTTTGTGGCAACCCACTGGACCGAGCCCGATCCATCGACGGACTCAACCCAGACGATTGTGGTGCAGCAACCGAGCCTGCGGCCAGAGGCCTTGCGCGGTCAGATACTCAGAAACAACCGAACCCAACGATGCGTCAATCTAGGTCTGCCCACATTGCCACCGTCCGATCCTCAATTCACCGCCCTGGAGGTGCTCTTTGGCGTCGTTCATGGCCACCACTTCTACAAATATGTATACGAACTCGGCGTGAGTTATCGATCGTGGATGCGTTTGTGGCCCAATCGATGGTCAAGCACCTGGATCGTAGAAAACGATGTGAAAACGACCGATTTTGACAAGACGTTACAGGACATGGAGACCGATATTCGGTGGTACGCCACCGGTCCTTTCGGCAAGGAACAAATCGATTTGGCAAAATCGAGGTTGATCAATGAAACCCTATTGGAGCGCCAAGACAGTCTGCAATTCGCATTTGAGTTGACTCGATTTGAGGGCGATGAACGTGGCTTTGAGGCCTACCTGAATCGCCCAACGGATCTCAAAAAGGTGCACACCGATGTGATCAACGATCTGGCGAAGAAAACATTCGAAAAAGGTCCTGCGTATCAGTTGATTCTGCAATGACCTGCGGCAGGCCTTACGCAGAGAAGTTGTTCCACAACGACATAGCCCACATTTCCGACGCCACCCAAAGCGGAGCCACCGATGAATCTGTTTCGTAGAGCTCGTCTTGCAAGATTTGAAGCAACGCCCGGACATTCTCGGCTTGCTCGAGTCGATCGCAGAACCCTGAATGGTTCACGAGAGCCATTTTGTATCGCATCAAATCGAACGCGTAACGTCGAAATGTCTGACGGAGATCGGGGCGCTCCCGAAAAAATCGAATGTCGCCGAGCATCGCTTCGAGCGAATGTTGTTCTGTGAAATAGCGTTCAAGAAACTTCACCTTACGCAAGAACAACAAGAGATCGGACGTTTGTTTGTCCCCATCCGAATCGGACACGATCCGACCCAACACCATCATTTGAAATACAAACAAAGAGCGGTTGGCTTCGTACCCCGCTGGGTCCAAGCCCAACGCAATCGCAGAGGGGCGACCCGAACCACACAAGTCGCGAAACCAGGCCTGAGCCGGTGCCAATTCGCCGGTATTGTCGGCTTTTGCTTCCGATTGGCTTCCCTCATCGGTCCACGCGGGGATCGGCGCTTCGGGGGGCATGTCTGGCATCTCTTCCGCATCATCAACCGCCGCAGCTTGCCCAGAGCCATTGGATTTTCCGGGCGGTGCGCCACCCGAACCCTCCGACTGCTTCTCATCCACTTTGGCGCTCGACGGGTCTGGAGTCGATTCACCCGCTTCTTTCTCGTTGGGCGAACCTTCCTCCGCCGCAAGAGCCACACCTTGCAGAGCATCCACAGTGGCCGTCGTTTTGTCATCCGGACTCGTTGGGTCCGGGTCCGACCGCAGTGGAGGCCTCATTTCAGCCGTATCAGAGTCCTGTTCTTTCTTTTCGTATTCCTCGTCTTCAAGCAAATCTTCTATATCGACCTGGCGCACCGCTGGCATGGCGTCGCGACCCGTCTCACTTAGACCCCAACGGATCCCGACATAGTGAATGCATCCGGTTGCGGACATCCATTGAATCCAATGTTGAAATTCAGGCAATGTCACGTATTCGCCCGGATACACATAGCTGGTGATCACACGATACATTTCATGCTCCGAATGCATGTGACCATTGACCTCGGAGTCCAACGCATCAAATACAATCTTGTGCAAAATCGGGTTCCAGCCGCAGAGCCACTCATACAACAAAGCCTGCTGCGATTCGGGCGTGGATGCTTCGAGGAACCGACGTCCAAAATCGCCAACCACAACATTGGGCCGCGTCTCGCAACCCAGAAAGTCGAGCAATTTCTCACTCTCTTCACGACTCCACAATGCGTTGTCACGTAACCACTGGCGAAAGTCCCGAAACACGACACCGTCCCCGGACCGATTCAGTTCGGTAAAGATCCGCTGTATCGCCGTCAAATACAGCTCTGTCTCCGTATTTGGAACTGTTGGGAATTGCGTTCTTTGCACGCCGCTACCTCATTCAAACAGACTCAACGATTTGAATTGGTTATAATCCACAGCACTCTCGACGGTCAATGAAGGGGCAGGATCCATTCGCATTCTCCAAAGAATTTTCATACGATGAAGCCCATCCAGCAGCGAAATCCCCGTTTCTCTCGATACAGGACGAGACAAATTTCGGGTCCAATGGAACCCAACAACTCGTTGGGACGTATCCATTATTGAAAACCAACGAGGAATTACCGTGAAAGTTCTCTTGATCAACCCATCGCTCAACAAGCATCGCCTAGGCTCCTATTGGCGCTTTACAACCGCAGTTCCGCCCACCGGATTGGCGTATTTGGCAGCCGTCTTGGAACAAGATGGATTTCAAGTCGCCATTTACGATCAACACGCGCTGCATGAGGGCAATGACAACCTCATGGAGCTCATCGGGCGTTGGCAACCCGACGTCGTGGGGTTCAGTTGCCTCACCTTTGTGATGGAAACAGTGGAGGACGCGGTTCAACACATCCGACAACGATTCCCCCACATCAAAGTACTCGCCGGTAACATTCATGCGACCTATTTTCCCACCGCCATGTTGGAGAACGACTGCGCGGATTACATCATCCGTGAAGAGGGCGAAGAGAGCATGCTCGCCATCTGTCAGGCCTTACGGGATGACCTCCACCCGGTCGATGTGCCGGGAACCAGCACCTGGGACAATGGCGAGATCCGCCATAACCCCAAGCCGCCAATGATCGATTTGGATACCTTGCCCTATCCAGCATGGCATTTGCTGCAGGACTATTCGTACTACCCGGATCCGCTGAAGCTGGGACCGCTGCGCTCAAAAGCCCAACCTTTGGCCATTCAAGCCTCTCGAGGTTGTCCCTTTGCGTGCACATTCTGTAGTCAAGACACCATGTATAAGCGTGTACGTATCCGACCCACAGAAATGGTGGTGGATGAAATCGAGTTCGTCCACAATACCTACGGAACCACGGTGTTTGGTTTCATCGATGCTATTTTCCCCTTGAGCCCGAAACAAGGTCACAAGTTCGCGGATGAAATGATTCGCAGGGGTCTGCACAAGAAAATCGTTTGGTTCACCGAAACTCGGGTGGACTTGGTCTCATACGATCTACTCAAACATCTCAAAGAAGCAGGTCTTTGTTTCATTCAGTACGGGATTGAAAGCGGTGACGATCAGGTGCTGAAGGAATTGATGCACAAAAAGGCCAACGTGAATGAAGCCCGCCAAGCACTCAAATGGAGTCGCGACCTGGGTATTCTCACGTTTGGACTCTTCGTCGTAGGAATGCCGGGGGAAACCCGAGAACAGATCATGAAGACCATCCGCTTTGCCAAGGAGCTGGATCCAGACATCGTCAAATTCAACATTGCGATCCCCTTCCCCGGCAGTGAACTCTGGGAGCGATTCAAACATCGTGTGCAAGGCCAGCCCACATGGAAATACAGCGGTTGGTACAATTCGTCGCTCAACGATTCGGAGAACATCCTCGCCGGAGAGGCGTTGCCGAGCCGTGAACTCCAATTTTTGCAGCGAAGGGCCATGTTCGAGTTCTACACGCAGCCGCACGTTTTGCGACGATATTTCATGGATGGTTTGGTCTCCATGGATGTGCTCGCGGAAGGGTTTTACGTGATGATCAGTGAACTGATTCGATCGGCCGTCCCCTATGCCCGCCATCAAATACAAGCCGTCGCCGCGTAAATTTGAACAAAACGACACCGAACTCACTGTGTAGGCCTGGTTAGAAACATTTACCGAAATTTAGGGCAGTCCACGGTTTTCCGGAGAGTATTCGCTTTCCTTCCTTGACTATATTAAATATACTTCATTCGGAGGGTGTCGTTTTTCGTGGTCGCTCATAAGTTGCTGTAGGTTTCAAAGTTGGCTCCAGTTCTGGGGCGAGTCGTCCATTAATAACGACCATTGGAGGGGTATCGCTTTGTTTGATACTCCGTGTTGTTACTGATTTGCGGTAGACCAAATCGCATAACGGGTCTACCCGGATTGTTGCGTTTGTTGTCACCTCAATGGTGGTCTCGACGCTCAGTACGGGTATGTGCGGGTCATGGCTATGAACAAAAAAACCTATCGATTTGCTGTTTCGGCACTAATCGGCATCGTTGCAGTGGCATGCTCCGATGCGCCAGAAGTACCGGATGTTGTTAGTGAACTGCCAGGTGAGCTTCGGCAACGAAGCTTCATGGACGTCGGGCCACCCACCATCGAATGTGTGGGACCGGCGAGTGTTGTTCGGCTTGAACAGGAGGACGTGATTGCGCCCGTGCCTGTTCAATGGAAGACCAACATAGCCATTGAACTCGAACGCGCGAACTATTCACTCTCCGCTTATGTGGATGGTCAACGCATTGGAACCCAGAGAACACTGGCCCCGGTTCTGGTGGACCTTCCATTCGGTGAACATCTTGTTACGCTCGCACTGCTTGGACCCGAAGGCAGTGTGCTTCGCAACGACACCTCCCGCTGCAACGTCCGTATACAGGTCACCCGTACTTGTGAAACGGATACAGAGTGCGAAGACGACTTTTTCTGCAACGATCCCCAGTGCCTACCTTCCGATGACGGCATTTCACGATGCCACTTCAAACCGGCAGCGGACCCCCTATGCTGCCAGCAGGACTTCGAGTGTGCCTTTGGAGAGTCCTGCGACACAGAGCGCAACCAGTGCGTGACGTGCTTGGCTGACAACGACTGTAATGACCAGTCGGTTTGTACGACCGACTCCTGCATCGACGGTCAATGTAAGCAACTTCGTTCCGACCCAACCTGCTGTGACTGCAACGCGAAAACGACACCCCCATCGAGCGTAAATTCACAGTGCAATGACGGGAAGGAATGCACCACCGATCGGTGCGATTGTGCAACGAATCGGTGTTTGTTTGAGTCGCCCGATACACAACAAGGACCCTGTTGTGAGGACGGTGACCCAAGCGGTGTTTGCGACGATGGCAATGCCTGTAATGTCGATGTGTGTGTTACGGGCATATGCCAACATCTGCCCCCTGCCAACACGGAAGCTGAATGTTGCAACACCAACGCCGATTGCTATGACGGAAACGCATGCACAAATGACGTCTGTGACACCTCCGTCAACCAGTGCATTCGTCTTCCGGTCAATACACCGGCATGCCAAGCACAACCCATCCCGCAATCGGCAGGCGTCGGGACCGCATTGGGGGCAACCTGCGCCCATTCGTCTCCCCAGCCTGAAGTGTGCAACGGCCTGGACGACGATTGCGACGGCCTGGTGGATGAAAACAAAGACGGGCGTCTATTGACCCGATCGTGCGAGAACGCTTGCGGTACTGCAGGCGTCGCCTCGTGTGATGCTGGCTCGTTTGTCTCCTGCTCGGCAGCCACACCGATCGAGGTATGTGGCGATCAAATCGACAATGATTGTGATGGAACGATCGACGAAGGCTGGCCCAACTGCTCGATGCACCGCCCGAATGTCGCCGGCGTAGATATCCGGATGGTCACAACCCTTGGCCAAGCGACATCAACCATCCACGACAATGGCGACGGAACGTACCGAGCGCTGATCGCCGACATGTCCAATCCGAACACCGCCGGTGTTGCCTATGCGTCGGTGGATAGTGTTGAGTCGGCCACCATTCCCGTACGGGTTGGTGCCTTGCCAGCCACTCGCCTGACGCTTCGTGTGCTGCAAGGAAGTCTTCACATCGATCGTCCCACAGCGGCGATTCTGGTAGAAGCCACAGACGCGTATGGTCGCCCGGTGAAAATAGGAACGTCCATCGAAGCTCTCTTTACCGACAAGAACCGTGTGCTCGGAGCCCGTTCAAAACGACAAACACACTGTGAGACCGACGCGAACGGCCGCTGTATGATTCATTGGACGGCTCCCGATAACGCCTTCTCAAAAGGCGGTACGATTACTGCAGCCGTACAGGTCGATGGACTAGCCGCCATCACCGCAGAGTTGGCCGCACTGAAAGCCCCAGAACCCGTGGTCCTGACCGAGGCTGGCGCAGCGCTGACATTACCGCGTTCGCCGGTGGATGTAGGACAGACCTTTACTGCCGCCGTGTACGTGAAGTCTGGTGGCGATCAACCCGCGGCCGCCTATGATCTGGCCATTGATTTCGATCGCAGCGCGCTGGAAATCGTAGCGGTTGAATCCGGCTCTTGCGAGCGCTTTGATACGCCGGTCAGCAACGCTCGCGAGGATGGTCGTGCGAACGCTCCGTTACGCCTAAACGCAACGTCGTTGCCGGGCGATGAGTCCCTGTGCCCGACACAAGCGGACGGCTCCATCCATGTCGCCAACCTCACGTTCCTGGCGCTCCGCCCCGTTCACACCCGATGGCATGCCACGCTCCTTGGGCTGTACGGCCATGGACTGGAAGTACTCGCAGAACAATCACCCATTCTGATTGGTGACAGCTCAGGGACAGACACAACAGGCTTTGTGGCGATTCAACCCACAACAGTTCAGGGGATCTTGAGCCGAATCGAAGATGCCCAATTGTTGAGTTGGGGTCCCATCACAGACAAGACAGACTCCACACAAATCGTGTTGACGGGGTATCGGCACAATGGCACCACCTTTGACGCGCTCAATGAGCTGGACTGTCAGTTTGAGTCTTCCGCACCCAGTGTCGCTCGGGTTGACGAATCGGGCATGGTCACAGCCGGTGCCCAGGCGGGCATGGCTGAAATCAAAGCAACCTGCAACACGTACGAAATCGTTCAACAAGTCCGCGTACTCACTCTGGGCGACGTGGACGTCTCCCTCTCCGACAACCTCCTGCAAGCGATCGCCGGGACCAACGGCACCCTCCAAACCGCAACGGTCAAGGTAATCGCTACGTGGGTGGATCAGGAGAGTCAACCGGTATGGCACCAAGACATTACGGACCACATTGTCATCGAGGTGCCAAAAGGTATTGCGTACGACGCGTCGCGAAGCTCACTTCGTGCGTCGTCTATCGGTGAACACACCATTGCCGCCAAAGGCGCCTCGGGATCCGTGCTGGGAACCAGTACGTTGACCGTCGACCCATCGGCTGAAGTGGCGTGCTCGCAACTCGATGTGCTCACTCCATGTGAGGTGCACGTCACACAATTCACTCCACAAGCACCCACACCCCAACTGGGTCAAAGTTGGGTACAGGTGTCTGTGAGCGCACGCATGAGTCGCGTCGAGCAGAACTGCCCTGTTCAATTGGTTGTGAGTTGTTCCGATGGCGTTCGAATGGACCTGACGGGGCAACCGACCGTCACGGTCATTTCGGATCTGCCGAGTGTCGTGCAAACAAACGACGACAACACTTTGCGGGCCATTGGCTCAGGCAGCGCACGCTTGCAAGCCGTCTGGACGGTCGATGGTCTCACCCTCGCAACGGGTGAATCCACCGTCCGTGTGGATCTCCCCAAACCGGTTGCGTTAACCGTTCAACCGGCCTCGACCAAGGTGGCGATATCTGAGAACGACCCGGCGGCTTCGTTGTTGGGGCTACCCACCCAACAATCTCTCCAAGTGGTCATGCACTATGAGGACGGAACCACTCGTATCGTGGATTCATCGAACGTGGTCATGGACACGATCAACACGGACCCATCCCAACCTCTGTTGAAACACGAGGAAGGTGGTGTTTTACGACCGACAGGGACCGCAACAGGGATCGCACGAACCCGTGTGTCACTCCGCGATCACGTCGACCTTCAATCGGCCGAATCTGTGATCGAAATCGTTCGGGCGGTTCGACTGGTCGCAGAAGTGGTCGAGTCCTACACACCGACACTTCCCCAGATGCCGGTGCGCCAGTTGTCCAAGATCGAACACAGCGAGACCTATCAAGACGCGCGGTATACCGTGCGAGTTCAGCTGAGTGACGGCACGGAAATCGACGTCACCAACCATCCGGACACAAAGGTAACGGGACGAGCGCTGACCGCCCGTAAGACAGCGGATGATATCATCGCTGTCCACGGTGAAAGCGCGCAGATCCATGGCGTTGGATCCGGGTCAGTAGACTTGCGCTTTGCACACGGCGCGTTGTCCACCTCCATAGTGGGCTTCGAAATCACCGATCGCCCCGTGGACGTGGTCTCGTTGCATCCCTCGCTGAAGCTTGGCAACACCGTCAGCGCAATCAAGAACACAGGGGATATCCCCGTCCATGTGTGGGCACAATTTTCTGATGGCTCCCGCCGCATGATGACCGGCGATGTCGCCATCGATGGATTGCTCACGTTCAAGTCGAGCAACGTCACAGCCGCCACAATTGACTCCTCGGGCTCGCTCACGGTCCGTGGCAACCAATCTACCGTGGTCTCCATTGATCTCTCCCGCGACGCCAATGCTCGGTTGGGCCTGGACACGCCGGCAGAAATCGCCTTCGACTGCAACCTTCTCCCGACCATCGGTGACTTCGATTTGGGTGCAACGTCTGGCTTGGCGTTTCCCGATGTGCAGGTGGGCGACACCTTCACCTACGAGGTCCGACTCAACACGGGCGACCATGGATTGGGGGCTTTTGACGTAGCCCTGCACTTCGATCCCAACGTTCTGAAGGTCGTGAAGGTAACACCAAGCAAGACGTTAGGCGCCGGTCCCTTCTATGCCAACTGGCGCTCGGAAGCCGGCTCCATTTTCGTAAACGGCCTGGTTTCGCCGATGAGTTCGCCCGTCCAGGGTGACAATGTCGCCCTCTTTGATATCACCTTCAAAGCCCTAAAAGGCGGAGACGGGATCAGTGAAATTGGTGGTGAAATCCGTCGCCTCGTGGCCCAAGATGCGGTCACAACAATCGGCGCTCCGACCCCACGGTCGATCGTCGCCGGAAACGGATTGATGGATCCCAATTGTGCCAACGAGCCCATCTACGGCGACGCCAACGACAATTGTGAGTTTGGTGCCGAGGACGGCCTGTTCATTCAACGATACTTGGCAGGAATGGAAACGCCGACAGCCGCACAACTCAGCAAGATGGACACCTATCCCGACAGCGAAGTCTCCGTTGCCGATGCCCTCTACACCAGCCAGGTGTTGGCCAAGCTCACCCATTTCATCAAGGTGATCGTCGAACCATCGGCAACAGGCGATGCGGATTTGGTCATCAAGGTCGTGGATCGAGACCAGCAGGTGGTCACCTCCAATGTCAAAGTGATCCTGGAGGTCTGGGTAAGCGATCTGTTTGAGAGCCTCGACTTCGACAACTTACTGGGAGTGGGTGAGGATCCCAACACCAAACTCGCGAACGCAACCCATGCGGGTGAAGGCCGCTATCGAACCACCATTAATGGACTGTCCGCAGCGACCGCTCCAATCACGGTCCGGGTAACGGTCATCTTGAGCACGTTGGAACCAGGGAGCGGCGCCGCCATCAAAACGATCGCGTTCCTCGGCTCCGAAGAGATCACTGGCGGCAAGTTCAAGCTCATCAAGGAATTCGCCATTCCGCTGGCGGGTACCAGTGGATGCTTCTCGGACAGCGATTGTGATGTGGCCGCCTACTGCGACAACGTCCAAGGCCCAGGCAGCCCGAACCCAACCAAACAGTGTCAGTCGAAAAAGGACGATGGCGAATTGTGTCCCAAGCCAACAGCATGCAAAACGGACCACTGTCAGAACGAGTACTGCTGTGCTTCGGGTGATTGCTGCACGGTGGCCGGGCAATGTCCCACATCCTATACCGTCGCCTCCCAATGCCAAGACGGAAGCAGCTGCCAGGGTATTCGGAAAGACACAACATGCCTTTCCTTCATGTGTGGCAACACCCCCGTCAATGATGACTCGGCGTGCATCACAACCACCGAAGCGAAGGGCTGTGGTTGTTACGTCAGTGTCTTCTGTGCCGGGGGAAGCGACCAGAATGCACCCTCATGCCCGGACTCCTGCACCGAAGATGCAAATTGCGATGTAAGCTGTCACTGCGACGGTATCTGTGAATCCGATCTACCCAATGGATCCACATGTGATGAAAACTCCGACTGCGTAAGCGATCACTGTTCCAACAACATCTGTTGTGACAAAGGGCTCTGCTGTAAGACCACAGATTTTGATCCCCAAGCACCTGCATCCGATGCGCTCTGCCAAGCGCTGGCTACATCGCCGGACTGTGGGGATACGATCACATGTCAAGGCACACGAGATGAAGGTGTTTGCAATGTCAGCACCTTCGAATGCGAAGCGACACCCATCCAAGATGACACAGCCTGCGTATCCGACATCAAGGCGCTGGACTGCGGTTGTACTCTCGACATGTATTGTGAAGGTGGCTTTGCACAGTTTCCCCCGGCCTGCCCAAAAATCGGTTGCACCAATGAAAACAACGACACATGCAAAACAAACTGCCACTGTGATTCCACCAACTGTGTAGAAGACCTTCCCAATGGATCGGCATGCGATGAGAATTCCGATTGCATCAGCGATTACTGCTCCAATGGATATTGCTGTGACAACGACGGCACCAATCCGCTGTGTTGTGGTGTATCCGACCATTGCCCAGCGTCGTACTCCGGTGCGAGTTCATGCTTTGCCGGTGCCAACTCGCTGATCACGGGATTCAGCAACAGCCAAGGTGAAAATCAATGGACGTACGAGACCTACAACCCCGTATCCGGCTACGTTGCGATGAGTTACGGAGACTCGGGTGCGGGTGGATGGTTCGGCCCCGGAGCGTCGCTGATTCGAGCAAACAACATGCAACCGGGTGGATCCTCGTACGCGGCTGCACTCGGGTATACCGTGCGTGGCGGTGGTCAACTGACCATCAGTGGTACGTTGACGGACGCAGACGCGTCCGGTGGCGATGGCATTCGCATCGAAGTGCGACAAAATGATGCTGTGGTCTATTCGACCGATCTGGCCAACGGGTTCGATCCCCTCGCGCTCAATGTGAGACTCGATGTGGCGGCCGGTGACATGGTTCGACTCGTCATCTTGCCCAAACTCAACAGCAACCAAGATCTCACCAACGTGGTGATTACGATGGCGTTAGCGACGTGCCAAGGTGAAGCACTCACCGCCACGTGCTTCTCGGGTCGGTGCGATAAGGAAATCCTCCCCAACGACAAGGGATGTGGAACCACGTCCATCGCCCGCACCTGTTCACCCTACGACACGGTCTATTGCAACGGGGCGTTGGATCAGCACGAGCCCGCCTGTGCGGAGACCTGTAGCGACGACATCGAGTTGAGCGCCGGAAATGCATGTGTCGTAAACACTCCCTTTGTTGTCCTCGATCTCAGTGAGGGTTCGGGCATGACCACTGTCGACGGAACGGGCAATGGGTATGACGGTTTACTAAGCGGTGACCAAGCACCGCTTTGGGCCACTGGTCAGGACGGACAAGCCGTCGCCTTTTCGCAAATCGGTACACCGGGTGGAAAGGCCTCTGAGTTGCTGCTGGTCTCGGGAACGCCAACCGTTCGTTTCACCACTGGATTGGGCGTCGCCGCGTGGATGAAGTGGGGTGGAACGGGCAAGAGTTCCGACCAAATTATTGTCGGTAAAGGAAGCGAGTGGGGACTGGGTATTCAGAACGGTAAGCTGGCATTCCATGTCAACGCGGAAACCGGGATCGGCAGTCTCTGGGAGATGTTGGCCAACCAGCAACAGACCACTCTTCCGAAGAATCAGTGGACCCATGTCGCTTGCACTTGGAATGGCACCTTGGTGCGACTGTACATCAATGGAACAGCCGTCGCCGTCGCCTCGAAAGTCGGATTCTTGCCTCACAAGACAGAGGCGATTGTGGTGGGCCAACTCTCGGAATCGAACACCAACATCATGCCCTTCTTGGGCAGTGTCGATCAGGTGATTCTGGCAGACTACCCCTTGAGTGATGCACAACTTTCAAACTTGCTGAAAGGGAGCTCTCTGCCGCCCAATCCGGCCACCACCACCTTGTCGCTTTTTCCCGTGAGCTACCTCACTTTTGATGCGTCCGAAACCGACAAAGAGTGGGGCAACATGGCCATCGGCAAAGCGGGCACCGGTGGAAACAACGGCCAAGGCGTCAACTGGCGTGTTGGTTATGGCCGCGGATACGGATGCGGCACGACGGGCTGTGGCAACACGGGTGGAGGAAACTTAGGCTACCCAGCGACCGTCACCGGGAAATGGGGCAAAGGATTGTCCTGTGGCCAGTATGGCGATGAAGCCGGGCTGCTTCAGGACGCGGTCAGCTTACGGGCAACAAAAACGGTAAACTTCGGCAACGGCTTGACGCTGGGTGCGTGGGTGAAGTGGGGCGGTATCGGTGAAACGGACACCCAATGGATCATCCACAGCCCCGGTCAATTTGGACTCGGATTGCACAAAGGGCGCCCCTTCGTAACGATCAATGAAAGCAATGTCCTAAAAACGGTCTTTGATGGATTCGAACTTTCTGCGGCATCGATGACCGAATGGACCCACGTCGCCGCAACATGGGACAGCTTAACGATTCGACTGTATATCAATGGGGTATTCGTTGCCTCTGTGGACTTTGCGCAACCCTTGGCGGCCAACACGCACGATGTGTTTGTAGCTCAAGCGGGCGGTTCGTCCGTCAATTCCAACCAATTCTTGGGGCTCATCGACGAAGTGATCGTACTCAATGCCGCCCTTCCCGAAATCACTTCTTGTTCGGGCAAGTGCACGTCGACCACCGTAAGCGGTGCCTTTCAGCCACTGCTCACCGGGAACGTAATCGCTCCGAGTACAAACGTCGGTGTGCTTAAACGATTTAATGGATCGCCATGCCCAGCAACCGATGGCGGCAATGCCTGTGCGGGCGGACATTGTGCCAACAACATTTGCTGTGACGTGGGCATTTGCTGTGCCCAGATCAGCCAATGCCCCACTTCGTTCACGATCGCGCCGACCTGCGATGAGAGCGCAACATGTCAGGGTACTCGTGGCGATCCAATGTGTGTGTCCTTCCAATGTGCTACCAACATCATCGACGACGACAGGGGCTGTCTGGTAGACACAGAAGCACAAGCTTGCAACTGTTACGTGTCACTGTACTGCACCGGTGACGCGACCCAGACGGGACCCATTTGTCCCACATCTTGCTCCGGTGAAGCGGACTGTGACGCCAACTGCACATGCGACAATGTGTGCAAACCCAAAGAGCCCAACGGGACCACGTGCGATGAAAACGTCGACTGTACGAGTGGGTTCTGTGTGGACGGTGTCTGTTGTGATGCAACATGTGACAGCCTCTGCGAGCGATGCAACATCGCCGGTGCTGTAGGCACCTGCACGCACATTTTCAACGGACAAGATCCCGAAAATGAGTGCGTCGGCACAGGACTGTGCGGCGGTACATGCGACGGAGCCGGTGAATGCCAGTACCCGAAAGCGACGGTGGACTGCGGTCTCTGTCGACGATGTGATGGTCTCGGCGGCTGTACCAATCTGGTCTTGTCCGGAACCGATCCGGATATGGACTGTCCACTTTGCAACGTCTGCGATGGAACGGGAAAATGCACCATATCCGACGTGAGCACAGACATCAAAGGGGACTGCGCCCAATCGTCGGTGTCAACCTGCGCCACCAACGGCAACTGTGACGGGAGCGGCGCATGCCAGTTGTATGCCGGCGAAACGGTCTGTCAGCCTCAGGCCTGTATCGATGGGTATGTTCACACAATCGACCAGTGTGATGGAACGGGTAGTTGCATTGATAGCGGCACATACAGTTGTGATCCCTACGCATGCAATAACACAGAGTGTTGGACCACGTGTGTGGATGCGACCCAGTGCAATCCCAACGCCTATTGCGATGCGGCCACCGGTCAGTGCATCCCACGAAAAGAAACCGGCGCCAAGTGTGACGGTAATGACCAATGCCAGAGTTCCTTCTGTGTCGATGGTTATTGCTGCGGCAGTTCCTGTACGGCTCTGTGCAACCGATGTGACATCACACCTGGGCAATGCCTGGATGTTGCCGGCGGCCTCGATCCGGACAACGAGTGCAACGGAACCGGCACATGCGGCGGTACCTGCAACGGTAGCGGATCCTGCCAGTACCCACCGGTTACCCTCAATTGCGGCAACTGCATCCGCTGTAATGGATTGGGCAAATGCTCGAACTACTCCGAAGCCGGCAGCGATCCGGACATTCAATGTCCCCTGTGTGAGGTGTGCAATGGCTCTGGCACCTGTACGCCAACAGCCGCTGGCTTGGATCCAAAGGGCGAATGCGATGCAAAAGCACAGAGCACCTGTGATCTCGATGGCTCCTGTGACGGCAGTAGCGCATGTCGCTTGTGGGTTGATGAGACCGAATGCGTCCCGCCCAAGTGCGAGACCGGCATTGGCTTCTCGAAGCAAGTGTGCGATGGCCTGGGGCTTTGCCAAGACCCGACACAAGCCGCCTGTGATCCGTATGTTTGCGGATCCAATACGTGCCTAACCAGTTGCCAGAAGGATGCCGAATGCATCGATACGCACTATTGCGACGTACCGAACAAGACCTGCCAACCCAAGAAGGGTCTCGCCAAACCGTGCGGCGGAAACAGTCATTGTGTCAGCGGGTTCTGCACCGATGGCGTGTGTTGTGATACAGCCTGTGGCACCGCTTGTGAATCGTGCAACCTGCCTGGACTGGCCGGAAGTTGCACCAATCATCCCCAAGACACCGACCCAGAGAATGACTGCGCGGCGTGCAATGTCTGCGACGGTTCTGGCAAGTGTGTCGTGGTGCCGGAAAATACCGACCCACTCTCCGAATGTGCGATTGAACCCGCATCGACGTGTGCCAACGATGGCGTATGCAGTGGTGCAGGTGCCTGCCGTAAATGGGCCAACGCCACAATCTGTACGTCACCCACATGTGACAGCGCTACATCCCAATTGACGGACTATTGTGATGGCGTAGGAACCTGCGTGGACGGGGGCTCCGTAAGTTGTGCACCGTACCAATGCAATGGCACGGCATGTGGAGAAAGTTGTATGACCGATGATGGCTGTGTGAGCACCCATTGGTGCAACACACCGATCTGCCAACCCAAGAAACTCAATGGCGTACCCTGCGGTGGAAACAACGAGTGCAAGACCGGATTCTGCGTCGACGGCGTGTGCTGTGCGACAGCATGCACCTCGGCCTGCGCACAGTGTAATCTCCCCGGAACCATCGGAGACTGTGCAGCCCATGGCGTCGGCACGGATCCTGAAAGTGGTTGTAGTGACTATTACTGCAATGGTTTGGGATTCTGCCACACAACATGCTCGGCCGACCCGGATTGCAAGCCTTTGCACTGGTGCAGTGGCAACACTTGTGTCGATCAGAAAGAGCTCGGTGAAGTCTGCACAAACAACACACAATGTCTGAGCGACCACTGCGTAGATGGCTACTGCTGTAACACCGCGTGCGATAGCGAATGCAATGCCTGTAATTTGGACAACTCGGTGGGAACTTGCTCGAAAGTTCCCGTTGGCCAAGATCCGGATGAGGAGTGCAACGGTGTGGGTCCATGTGGTGGAACCTGTGACGGCAGCGGCCAGTGTTCCTTCCCCATCAGCACACTGAATTGTGGCAGTTGTCGTCGATGTGATGGCATTGGCAACTGCGGATACGTCCCGGTCAATACGGACCCGGATGGTACGTGCGCACTGTGCCAAGTTTGTGATGGCAATGGCCAATGTGCATTCTCACCCTCCACACTCGATGTGAAATCGGAGTGTTCTCCCGAGACACCCGAGTCCGATTGCGGACGGAACGGGCTGTGCAATGGTGGGGGAGCATGTGGTTATTACGGTAATTCCGTGACCTGTGGTCCGGAATCCTGCTCGGCGCCCACAGACTATCTGTGCAAGCTGACGGGTGCCAGCGGATCCTTGGTAAAATGTACGGTAAAACTGGCCGGGAAAACGCAGACCAATATACCGGTGGCTATCGCGTTCAGGCTCAAGTATGACGGCGCCAAGGCCACGATGCTCAACGCGAGTTGTCCGGCGCTCAATGGCGCTATTGATACCTGCGACCAACCCACGGGCGCATCGCTGCCGCCGCCTTTCGCCGGTGGTGGTGGCCACGATATTTTGACCAACCCAGTCAATTCGTCGGATTGGGCTGGGAACGTGAAGTTCAGTATTTACTCCACGGCGGCGGCGATACCTGCCATCAACGGGAGTTATCTCGACAGCGTTGGTACCGTGAACGGCAATGATTTTGTGATGGAGTTGGTCTTCAAGCTGAAAACATCGTTCAGCTCAAATAGCCCTCTGAATATCGAAATTTCGGAGGTTGATCCCGCCGATGTGGACGGTACTACACTCGGTGCCGGCGTTGAATCGAGTGGTCGCATCATTGGGTGCATCGGTGGCGGTTGCACGAAATTCGCCACGCATTTCATGTCTGACATTTGCAATACGAAGGGCAGTTGTGGCGATGGTGGAACAGAGAGTTGTAGCCCCTATGTTTGTGGTGCCACCCAATGCCGTACTAGTTGTTCCAGCCACTATGAGTGCGCCACCACGCACTACTGCAGCACAAACAGTACGTGTATTCCACGAAAGCAAAATGGAGATGCCTGCGTAGACGGCTACGAGTGCGTTGCTGGTCACTGCCAAAACGGTTACTGCTGTAGCAGTGGCGAGTGCTGTGCCACGATCGCCGATTGCGTCGCCTTCAACATCGCACCCAATTGCACCGATGCTCTCAATTGCAAAGGTCAACGGACCGAATATTCCTGCAATGGCAACAAAGAATGTGCCGCTGTGGTCATCAGCGATACGACTGGATGCTACGGCGAATCCTGTGTGGCCCCCTTCTGTACGGGTGGCAGCAGTGTGTTGCAACACATCGCCGCCAAGACATGCAACAAGACGGGTCAATGCAACGAAGGCGGTGGACTCACTCCGTGCGCCGATGGAAACGTGTGCACCGATGACTCATGCGTTGCTGCCGATGGCTGTACATATACTCCAAACATCTATTCCGAATCCTGTTACGACGGGCCGGTGGGTACCCTGAATGTGGGTGAATGCAACGGCGGTACGAAAACGTGTGCCTCGGGTGGTTTTGGATTGTGTGTCGGCCAAGTGACGCCCACATCAGAGTCCTGCAATACCAAAGACGATGACTGTGACAACTCCATCGATGAGCCCAATGCGGTTGGCTGTACGGTCTACTATTTGGATGCAGACATCGACACCTATGGCGTCATGGGCTCCACTCAGTGCCTCTGCGCGCCCAAGTATCCATACACGGCAACCGTCGCCGGTGATTGCAACGATTCCGACGCAACGGTCAATCCCGCCATGACGGAAGCCTGCAATGGCAAAGATGACAACTGCAACAACATCATCGACGAAGAAGATGCAACAGGATGTGCGCTCTACTACCACGATGAAGACAACGATACATACGGTGTCACCACCGACAGCAAGTGCTTGTGCTCAGGCGTAGATCCCTACGACACCACGTCAAAGGGTGACTGCAACGACGCAGTAGACACCACCTACCCCGGCGCCCTGGAGATGTGTGACAGCGTAGACAACGACTGTGACAACGGGACGCCGTCCGGCGGCATTGACGAAGATTACGATCTGGGTACGGCCTGTGATGGCGCCGACGCCGACTCCTGCAAAGAAGGTGTCAACACATGCAACGAAACTCAAGACGCGGTCCAATGCAGCAAAGACGGCGCCGCCGTCATTTTGACCGCTGATCGAATCAACGGCACCACGGCAGTCAATGAAGCCGAACCCAGCCTCGATGGCACGATGATAGGCATCGTCTCCTTGACCGCAGCCAACGGCGGCAAAGTTAAGCGCGCGTTCGACATGGCGGGTGGTGGCTATGTGTCGGTTGGAAACTCCACTCTGATGAACATGCAGAAATCCGGTGGAACGGTGGCGTTTTGGATGAATTCGTACACCATGACAACGGGGAACTTCTCGGTGCTGGCGGCCAAAGGATACGATGCCAAGCGTTCCTTTGAGTTCCGCTATTATGGCTCCAGTTCGACTGCAAGCATGCAGAATTTGGTGCGCCCATACTTCCAAATCGGGACATCAAGTTTCTATTGTGCCAACGATCTTAAGGTCAAAGCGTCGGAAGGCTGGGTCCATTTGACGGTCACCGTCGCGCCCAACAACGCGTCCAAGCAGACCACCATGTCCATCTACAAGAATGGAGCCTTGCACAAGAGTTGTACGTACCCCGGACTGGTCGTCGACAACACCGAAGCGCTCCAGCTCGGAAGAACCACAACCAGCGGGTCGTCTCCTTATGTGGGCCGGCTCGACGAGTTTGCGTTGTACACCTACGCACTCTCGGCCAACGAAGTGGCCACGCTACACACCGACGGCATCGCCACGGGTGTCCGCAACCATGAACTCTGTGATTCGGCGGACAATAATTGCTCGAACACGACCGATGAAGGCTTCACCGATGTGGGCAACGCATGTTCCGATGGGGCCGGCCCGTGCAAATTGAGCGGCTCGATCCAATGTGCCGCTTCCGGGGTGGCCACGGAATGTTCGGCCAAGGGTGGAAAGGCGGCGGGTACCACCTGCTCCGATAGCACCAATTGCAGCCACACTGACGTATGCACAGGGTTCGGCGATGTAACCGGCTCGGGCAACGCGTTTTCCAACAAGGCCAACCCAGGTTTCGGGGCAGACAAAGCCTTCGATGACAATCCCGGTACGTTCTACGAATACACGGGCGCTGGCCCATGGCAGCTCACCTACGACTTCGGCAAAAAGACGCGGCTTGGCAAATACTCTCTACAA
>CAUZBV010000006.1:0-25533 GCA_963578115.1 Myxococcales bacterium | reverse complement strand
TGCCTCAGCAAGGGTCAACGCGCTTTGTTGATCGAACTGGCAGCCAATGTTATGCTCAGCACCCTTCTCAACTGACTGAAATAATTGATGAATCGCATTGGACCATACATCGTAATTGACCGAATCGCTAGCGGCGGCATGGGAGAAATCTATTTGGCCAAGCTTCAGCGGGAAGCGGGGTTTGAGAAGTTGGTCGCGGTCAAGCGGATACTGCCCCACTTGGCGCACGATCCGGGTTTCGTGCGCATGTTTGAGGCGGAAGCGCGTTTGAGTGCTTTGCTGACTCATCGCAACATCGTCCAAGTCTATGATTTTGGCCGAAGCGAGTCAGACACGTACTTGGCCATGGAGTTTGTGGATGGATTCAATCTTCGAGCCATTCAGGACATGGGGAGTGAGTCCAATCAATTGTTACCCATGTCTCTGGCATTAAGCGTTGCGGCCAGTACGGCGCGGGCCCTCGACTATGCCTATCGGAGAGAGGGGGCGGACGGGGAGATGATGCAGATCATTCACCGGGATGTCAGTCCCCAGAACATTCTGGTGTCGGTGGAAGGTGAAGTGAAGGTTGCCGATTTTGGGTTGGCGAAAGCACTGCAAATGGACGCAACGACGCTGTCTGGCGAGCTCAAGGGGAAACTCAACTACATGTCGCCAGAACAAGTCCGGGGGGAACCGTTGGACACCCGCGCAGACATCTTCTCGTTGGGAGCGGTGCTGTACGAATTGCTTGCACGACAACGTTTGTATCCAAGGGGGATGGTGGTGCGCGTCTTGTTGGGCGTGGTTGAAAACGCGGACTATAAGCCCCTGAGCACCGTGGCGCCCGATATTCCTGAATCGGTCCAGCGAGTCGTAGCACGTTGCCTTCAGCCACGACGAGAGAACCGGTACGAGAGCGCCCGAGAAATGGCGAACGAGTTGGACCAGGTGATTTCGGGGCTCGGGCTGGCCGAGCCGACATACAAGCTGGCGGATCATGTGCGCTTATTTGACGCACATCGGCCTCTGGCCAAGATACTGTCCAAGGACAAAACCCTGGTTGGCCAGCGGCCGATTGTGAGTCGGGAGAAGTCCGGCCCATCGTCGGTGTCCAAATTGGCAGCCGACGGTGAGGGCCGAACGCCCACTGCAGAGACACGCGCCGAGATTCCACGACCGGGCATGGATGCCTCGCGGTCACTGGTGTCCAAGGTTCGCACGGAGACCCTACGCCAACGGACGGGCCGCCCGCGCTTGCCGTTGGCGCTGGTCACGATCTTATTGGTCGTCGTTGGGCTTGTGGTGTGGTTACGCTTCGTGGACACCGGCGTGTCTGAACCAACGCCTCCGGTTGGAGCAAAGAGCGCCGAACCGGTCGCCTTGGGCACGGCGCCCGAGGTTTTGAAACCTCCGATCGATGCGGGTGTGTCGGTGCCCCTGGAGACGAAGCTCATCATCGAGGGGCCGCCTGAGGGGGCGAAGTGTTTTGTTTGGGATAAACTCCGTGACACGAAATTGGACAGTCAGGACTGCGCGAAAGAGTGGTCAGTGAGTGCTGGGCCCCACACCGTGGTCGTGACCGCAGAGACCTATCAGGATTGGCGGAAGGACGTTGAAGTCAAAGCCGGCGAGACCCTGCGGGTCCAGGCGACGCTACAGGCCACCCCCCTTCGCCCATGCGATCTGCGAGTAGAGACGACGCCGCCGGGTGCGCGTGTTTTGGTGGATGGTGAGCCTGCGAAAGACTCCAGCCCCGTTCAACTCACGGCGTTGTCTGCGGGGTCCCACACTATTGAGATCACACTGGCCGGGCATCGGTCCCTTGTACGAAACGTGATCTGTGACCGCACGACGCCGCCGTTGTTAACCGTGGCCATGAATCCCCTGGAGATCACCGTCGTGATCCGTGGGGCAAAACACACCATGCGACCCGGTGCAACCTGGTCCACCGCCACACGCTTTGGGGATGTCCGGGCGACGTTTCGAGTGGTCGCGAGAGGCAAGGGTGTCACTGTGACTGTAAACACCACGCCCTACGCGTCCATTGCCGTCGGTGGACGCCCTTTGGAACCGGTTCCCCTCAAGTTTCGCGTGGCGCTGGGCGCATCCAAGCGATTGCGTTTTGTTCGTGAGGGCAAGCAGGTTGGTCGGCTCACCATTAAGGTGGCTGAGGCGGACAAGGGTGTTCCGCGCTAAGGTCTGCTTGCTCTCCATTGTTGCTTCGCGCATGCTGTAGGCTGGACCATCAACTTTGCCCTAAAAAGGATGAGGAAGGCACTATGACGGATCGTTCGGACGTCGTCGTAAAGCAAGACGGCGCAATTCTCACCATCTCTTTGAATCGGCCGGCAACACGCAATGGGCTCTTGCCTGAAACGTGCGAACAATTGGCGGGCCATCTTGAGCAGGCGGCATCAAACGCGGACATTCGTTGCGTGGTGTTTGGGAGTGGTGACACGGCCTTTTGTTCCGGTGCGGATTTGTCGGCCGCGGCGGCATCGATGGGAACACGGCCGCATGATGAGCTGATTCGAGACACGTTTCATCGCCTCATTCGCGCCATTGTGACCACGCCACAGCCCGTTCTGGCTTCCATCCGTGGACCGGCCGTGGGATTTGGGTTCGATCTGGCGTTGGCTTGTGACTTGCGTATTGCCGCTCGCGGCAGCAAGTTTGGGGCGGTTTTCTCCCGTTTGGGCTTGGTCCCGGACGGCGGTAGCAGTTTCACGTTGTCCCGTTTGGTGGGTATCGGCCGTGCAAAAGAGTTGGTGTATCTCGCGGAGACTTTTGATGGCGAGCGTGCTGAGGCGCTGGGCATCGTAAACAAGGTGGTGGCGGACGAGGCGTTGGACGCCGCCACAGGCGAGTGGGCTGCGAGGCTCGCCGCGGGTCCTCCGATCGCTTATCGCTATGCCAAACGCAACATCGACGCGGGGCAAACCGGTACGTTGGATGAGGCGCTAGACCGGGAGATCGAGGCGCAAGTGGCGTGTTTGTCTTCGGCGGATTTAATGGAAGGGGTGCAGGCGTTTTTCCAGAAGCGTCCCCCCCAGTTTCAAGGGAGATAATGCCCACTAGTTCGGGGGACTCGTCCTTAGAATTCGGCTTCGATGCGCACCGTGACGGTGGGTTGCAGGACGATGTCGAGATGGTCGATGACCGCCACCGCCTGGGTCACATCCATGGCGGAGGCTTTGTGGGTGCAGACCACGATTTCGACGGGATCGTCACCCGACGCTTGGCCATCTTGAAACATGGAGGAAATAGAGATGTTCTGGCTGCCAAGTGCGTTGGACAGGGTGGCCAGCACGCCGGGTTTGTCTACCACCGTGAAGCGCAAATAATGTTGACTCACGAAGGCCCCTGGTTGGGCAAAGGGTTGCATTTCGAGTGGAGACGCGGGACCCAGGCTGGACACGGTGGGTCCATTGACCAATGCGCGGGCTGCTTCGATGACGTCGCTGACGACCGCTACCGCCGTCGGCATCATGCCGGCCCCCGGGCCAAAGAGTAGCGTGGGTCCCAAACTCTCGCTGGTAATGTGGACGGCATTGAACACGTCGTGCACCTGACCCAAGAGTGAGTTAACAGGAACCATCGTCGGGTGCACACGCGCACTCACGCCCCCTTCTTCCCGAACGGCGATGGCGAGCGGTTTGACAGCAAACCCCAAATGGGCGGCATTGGTTAGGTCTCTGGGTGTGAGGTGTTTGATCCCTTCCAGATGGACATGGGTCCCCCCATCCAAGGGTGTCCCCAGCCCAAGGTGTGACAAAATGGTGAGTTTCTGGGCGGCATCCTGTCCCCCAATGTCGAGGGAGGGATCGGCTTCAGCGTATCCTTTGTCCTGAGCGGATTGCAGGGCCGTGTCAAAATCGATCCCGTCGTGGCTCATTTTCGACAAGATGTAATTCGATGTGCCGTTGAGGATGGCCACAATACGTTGAACACGGTCCGATGCGAGCCCTTCATGAAGGCTGCGAATGATCGGGATCCCCCCGGCAACCGCCGCTTCGAATCGAATCGTTACGCCGCGCTGTCTCGCCTCATCGAAGAGTTGGGTACCGTGCGTTGCGATGAGCGCTTTGTTGGCAGTGACCACATGTTTGTTTCGGGTGATGGCGGTCTCGACAAAGTCCAACGTGGGATCCACGCCACCCATCACCTCCACAATAATGTCGATGTATGAATCGTCCAGAACCTGGTTGGGATCGGTCGTCAGCTTCTTGGGGTCAATCCCCGGTCCGCGTTGGCGAGCTGTGTCGCGCACCAACATGCGGTGAATCTCCAAGGGGGCCCCAATGCGGGATTGGATGTCGCGGGCGTTTTCGGAAATGAGCGTAGCCACACCCGTTCCCACGGTGCCGCAACCCAAGAGTCCCAAGCGAATGCATTCTTCTCTCATGAGATCACCCGTACTCTGGTCGTGGTTGTGTGGTCAAGAAAAGTGTCTCATCCGTCGTTGGGCATGGGGGGAGGGGTTGGAATGTCGTCGGTGCCGTCTTCATCGGCGGTATCGGGTCCACCGAACGTCAATTGAAAGGGCCGCGATGTTTCCAGTTGGTCCTTGGTGATCCACCCCTTTTTCGCCATCCCTTCTAGAATTTTCCGAACGCGGCGGATCCACCATTGATCGAGGTGGCCACGTTTATACTGCCTCCAACCGGCCCGTGGATACGGTTTGAGGCCCATCAGGAACGCCCCTTCCAAGGGGGTGAGTTGGTCGACATTCTTGCTGAAGTATTTTTGCGACGCATTTTGAATGCCATACAGACTGGGGCCATATTCGATGCAGTTGAGGTAGAGCTCCAAGATGCGTTTCTTCGTGACCGTGCGTTCCATTAGCCACACAATGATGGCCTCCTCCAGTTTTCGGCTCAGGGTTTTTTCGCGACTTAGAAACAGGTTCTTGACCAACTGTTGGGAGATGGTGGAGCCACCGTACACATAGCGTCCCCGCTCCAAGTTGAGAATGATCGCCCGCCGAATGAGGCTGGGCCGGAAGCCGCTGTGGCTGAAGAAGCTGTGGTCTTCCGTCCAGAGGGCGGCCATCTGAATGAAGCGTGGGATGTCGTAGAGTGACCGATAATGATCCGTTTCCGGTCCCACCAGAATGCCCGTTGGGGCGCTTTTCTCAATCACCTCGTGGACAAATCGACGGTTGAGTTTGGTGACGTCGGTGTGTCCGTAAACACGTGGTTTACAGCCCTCCATGTTCACTTCGATGTCGTAGCGAAAGGCGCGCGGCTTCTCCAAATCCACCGTGAAGTGTAGGTGGCCATCGGCGCTTCCTGACACCTCCAGTCCATCCAGCCGCTGAATCATCGTGGGTGGGATCGCTCCCAACAAATCTTGGCAACGTTGTCGGGGGATGGTGAGTTTGACGTCCAGTCGGGGCAACGCGTGGTCGAGGTGATCCACAGTGGCCGATAAGCGCGCAGCAGCACGTCCATCAGCCACTTCCATGAGGGGAGCTTCGACAGTCAGTTTGTGTGCCTCAAAATCGATGTCAGCGGCCAGTTCGGCCGTGATTTGTAGTCCATCGATGGGTTTGGCGTGGATTCTTGGCGCCAGGAAGCCCATGTTGCGTAGGGCGACGGTGCCCTTCAACGACAAACCACTGTGTGCTTCGTGGGGTGTGATGTCCAAGTCGACACTGAGATTCGACTGGTCCGTCAGCCGCACGGAGTCGGACAATTTACTGGCTACGAATACGGCCAACTTACTCCCCGCCAATTTGACGCGAGCCCGCTTTAAGGCACCGTCTTTTGTGGTGATGATGTCGACGGCGAAGGGACCCTCTTGACCGGTGACAACGTCACGCAATTGGCCACCCAGGCGAATGTGGGATGAGCCCGGAACATCGTGGGGTTCAAAAATGCCACCGAACTGTTCGAGTACCACGGCGGGATTGCCCATCTTGTCAGCGAGCAAAGCGAGCGTGCTGTCGTGAACAAGTACGATGGGTAGAGCGCTCGTGAATGCGGAGCGTGTCGTCTCCGTATGGGGGGGGGACTCTTGCGTCGGACCGCCACCGAATTGGCCGCTGCGATCACCGAGTAGAAAGGATTGGATCTCGTTGTAGTAGGGGATGCCCTGGCCCTGTTCCGGAGTCGGCAACGCCATGGCCACGTTCGCCCCAATCACCTCGATGGATTCAATGTCTTTCAGTGATTGAAGGCCATTCATTCCGTGGGTGTTCACGCGGACTTGTTGTGCTTGTATGGACAGCCGATTCTGAGGAAGGGACGCGGTCAGGGAATGGAAAACCAAACGCTGAAGACGGTTGATCAGGCGGTTGCGCGGTCCTTTCTTCCACTGCAACTCCGCAGCTTTTGCGTTCAATTCGTACTCGTCCAAACGGGCTGTCACTCCACGGACACGTAGCTGAACGGCACCGGAGAGAAAGGGCTCATCAGCGCTTTGTTCAATGGCTACATAGTCGACGGCAAAGCGTGTGTTGGCCACCTGGGGAAGTTCAATGGTCACGTCCCGTGCGCGCAGAGCCTTGTTGTGCTCGTAATGAAGTCCTCCAATGGAGGCGACCATTGTGTTCGTTGGGCGGGTCCCGCTTGCTCCGTCCACCGGAGGGATGACTCGAATCCGTAGAGGAGGTTGAAACGACAGGCCTACTTCGTGGTGGTCCGTGCTTGGTCGCAGGCGAAGGGACGTCGAAACAGTCCGATCTTGGTCGTCGAGTCCCTTGGTTTCGATCCACCATCCCTTGGGATCATCTGTGTCGGGAATGGCACGACCATGCGCCAGGTGCAAGGACTCGGGGATGTCATAGACGGTATGGGGCAACTGCACGGTCACGTCGGACCATACGAGGGTTGGGCGAGTGCGTGTTGTGGTGGTGTCCGCCGGTGTTGTTTGACTTCGGTACCGCATCACTGCGTCCAACAAGCGCTTGGGTGTGCTCAGATCCGCGTCGACCCCCTCGATTTGTATCCAGGACGGTCGGCGTTTGCCTTGGACCACATTGAAGAGGGTCAAGTCCGTGTCGATGCGCTCGATCGTGCACATCGTCACGCCATCGAGTTTGTCGGCCACGGTGATTCCACGAAGTCGAATGGGGTGACCGATTTCCACGAGCACCTGATCCACGGTGATGAGGACACCAGCACGCTCCGCGTGCACTTGGATTTTCTCACGCATGGCGCGCTCGGCGTACCAGTGCGCACCCCACAGGATGGCGATGCACACGGTGCAGACGCTGAGGACGATGCTCAACGCCTTAATTGCCAAGACCTTGGCCGATCGAGTGGCTCTGGTGGGGTACGAGATCCGAATGGAAGGGCTGGACGTCACGCGTGTAACTATACGTGACGCTTGCCAAAACCGGAAGGAGACCGGTATGATAAGACCGCTTTTCTCACCGGTCGGGGTGAGTGTTCTTTCTTGCGGAGTTTGCGGATGCGGTACGTTTACGGACTGTTGTTGCTGTTGTTGTTGATTCCCGCACCTACCTACGCGGTGTGCCCTGCCGGCGAGCAAATCGGGACCGGCTGCGGCGATCTTACGTTCGCAGGATGTTGTGTTGATTTAAGCATAGTCACTTGGTGTGAAACCGATGGGAGCGTGTGTCAGCTCAATTGCGGCAACAATCAGGCTCCGACGGTAACCAACGATTGTTGTGAGGCCTCTGTGCTGTCTTCGGCCGGGTGCTGCCACAACGACGTGATGGCCTGTGTGTGTGCACAGGATGCCTATTGCTGCACAACGGTGTGGGATAGCCTCTGCGCTGGTGAAGTGCAGACCTTTGGATGTGCCACGTGTCCCACGGGCTGTTCGGGTGCCTCCAGTTTTTGCGGCTGGAAAGCGGACCCTGGTTTTTACGACTGTTCCCCTGCGCCTACGCCGGATCCAACCGGCATCAACACGATGATGTGTTCTGGGAGCGGTTGTGTGGCCACCTGTTTTGGCAAAGTGTGTGGCGATGACGGCTGCGGCGCGAGTTGTGGCACGTGTGGATTCGGTCAAACGTGCGACGTATTCGGCCTTTGTGTGTCTTCGTGCACGCCGAACTGCTTTGGCAAAGTGTGCGGCGATGACGGCTGCGGCGGCACTTGTGGGACGTGCGGGTTTGGACAAACGTGCAATGGGGTTGGTCTGTGTGTGTCCTCGTGTACGCCCAGTTGTGCCGGCAAAGTGTGCGGTAATGACGGTTGCGGCGGCACCTGTGGGACGTGCGGGTTTGGGAAAACGTGCAACGCGTTCGGTCTTTGTGCGTCCTCGTGTACACCCAGTTGTGCCGGCAAAGTGTGCGGTAATGACGGCTGCGGTGGTAGCTGCGGCACGTGTGGGTTTGGCCAAACGTGCAACGCGTTCGGTCTGTGTGTGTCCTCGTGTGCGCCCAGTTGTGCCGGCAAAGTGTGTGGTAATGACGGCTGCGGTGGTAGCTGCGGCACGTGTGGGTTTGGGAAAACGTGCAACGCGTTCGGTCTCTGTGTGTCTTCGTGTGCGCCCAATTGCGCCGGCAAAGGTTGCGGTGACGACGGTTGTGGCGGTAGCTGTGGCGATTGCAATCCAGGACAATCGTGTTCGTCGGGGACTTGTGTGTGCCAGCCGGATTGTTTCAACAAAGAATGCGGCGACGATGGGTGCGGTGGCCATTGTGGAACATGTGGCTTTGGAGAGACGTGTGCGGGCAATGGGCAATGTCAAAAGACGGGGGGGCCGTGCACGCCGGATTGCAATGGAAAGCAGTGCGGTTCAGACGGCTGTTCAGGCAGCTGCGGTTCGTGCCAACCGCCGAATGAGTGTTCGGCTACGTTCCAGTGTGTGGATCCAGAGTGTGTGACCGTTTGTGCGGGAAAATCGTGTGGTCCCGATGGCTGTGGCGGTGTCTGCGGTCTCTGCGCCAACGGCGGCACTTGTCAGGCCGATGGTCAATGTGTCGGTGGCACCGATCCGCCCTCTCCGGGAAGCGATGCGGGTACCGAGGTGCCCGGCCAAAATGCCGGTGGACCCCCTGTGGTGCCCGGAGACGCCTGCCCTGAGGGCTATGTGCTCAAGTACGGTCAATGTGTTTGGGATGCCAACGGATCGTCTGCGACGGGACAGACCGTAGGCGGATCGTCTGGTGGTGGATGCGCTTATCACCAACCGACCTCTGCGACCCCATTTGTGCTTTTGATGACGTTCTTTTTCGCGCTCGTGTGGGCAGGTCGTCGTCGTTTTCAGCGGGATCCAAGTTCCTCTTAGACTCCCACCATCCACGGATCGACCCGGCTAGCGTTCCTTGTGCGCTCGGTTACCTGCGGTCTGCTCAGGTGCTTCGTCGCGCTTGAAGCGGATGTGCATATGCGTCCCATGCCCCCGTTCAAATCGAATGACTCCCCGGCGCTTTGTCCATCGACGTGGCCACTGAAAAATGCGCTTCAAGCGACGCTTTGGTACCCCTTGCTTCTTGGCGTGGCGGTACAGTGCTTTTTGCAAGCGGTATGCCATGAAGATGTATTGTACTTGGCCGGTCTTGAGTAGCGTGTCGATGAATGTCCACTGCCTCGCAAGATCCAGCTGATAGGGGGCGGTCTTGGCGAACCAACGTCGAAAGCGCCCATCTTTGTAGTAGTACCCAACATCCGCATCCAGGCCGTGTTTGTGGGAGAGATGGGGCGACATCTTACCCCCTCCCCGATAACTCACATCGCCGATTGTAATGTCGGTCGTGTCGGCGAATTTGGCACGTACTGCTTTGGATGCCTTGCGCAAAAGGCGCACGGTTTTTTTCATTCCATACCCGCGCTGTGGGTTCCGGACCCACAGACCATCTCCGCTCTCGAGAAGGTGCACGCAACCCTTGTACTGCAACCGGTCTTTTGCCGGGGGAGCAGCCCAACTCGCTGTTGCGAGCGTCAGGATGAGCAGAGCTAGGACAATGAGTCGCACAGATGCCCAATATCGAAGCTTCGATGGATTGTCTAGCCAACAATTGACAAAACGGGACACATCGCTGTGGTGGGCATGGGCCTCAGACCCTCACGATTACGGATTTTCCCTCGCACAGCCTTCTCATTGTGTTTGGTCGTCCGGTCGCCATCGAAGCCAACCTTCTGTGGACGATCCGAAATCCCGTCCAGTGATGGTGCGCAGGGCGTGAAGGGTGAGGCTCCGTTCGGTTCCTTTTGTTTTGGACAGGTGGCGCGCGAGCACAGGGACTGCTTGGGGCCATTTCCAATGGACGTACAAGCGTCGTAGGGCTTCCCGCTCGTATTCATGACTTTGGGAGTCGTGGTACCAGCCGAGCGTTTTTGCATGGGTCTTGCCGGACGCTACGTGGACGAGGCCTCGCAATACAGAGTCCATCGGTACCGTATGGCGAATACCGTGCAACCTATCCATGCCATCGGTGCCCATCGCCCTTACGGCGAGGAGTCGAATCCATGGGTTGTCATCTCGAATCAATGTCGCGGAGTGTGTCTTGGCTGTCGCTGGATCGTGCTTGCTCAGCGCCAGTAAGGCTTGAGCCCGCACGCGCGGATCGCTGTACGTCAACAGTGGAACGACGCTGGCCACGTGACTTGGCTCGTTGGCCAGGTTCAACAGGGTAGCGAGCGAGCCGGCAAGAAGGGGCTGCCAAGTGTGCGTTTGCTCCGCCGTGTCGGCAGCGACAATCTGTTGAATAAAACGCACGACGGCGTCTACATGTTCATGAGTCCCCGTGCGCGCTAGTCCGTGCACACAGGCTCGCCACCGCTCCTGTTCAGCCAATCGATCGGAAGGTGTGCCATTCCATCCAATAGCAAGCTGTGCAGCGAGGACATCGCCGCCCGTGGCATTCCCGACCTGGGCGAGGGCGTCCATGGCACGAATAGCGAGAGGGGCCGGCGCTTCACGAACGACTTCCATTAAAATGGGTACGGCCAAATCACCAATGGCGGCCAATCGCGCCATCGTTCCTTCTCGTTTTCCTGGGACCAACAGGTCGCTGACCCATGGTTCCAGGTCCAGGGATGGGGCTCTGCCGTGCCCATTGGGGACGGCCGCAGCGAGAGCTTCGAGGTTAATTCCAGGCCCCGGGCAGGTGGCCACCGAAGCCGACAGGTTGCTGTGACTGAGGATACCGTGGTGTGTGCTTGGATCCAGCAGCGCTGCGAATGTTTCGTGCCGTTTCATGTTGATGGGGATCGCGGGTTGCATGTGTGGAAAGTGGGTTGTGAGCGCATGCAAGAGCGGCACGAGGCTTTGGTGTTGGCTTTGAGTGAGACCCCATCCGGACTGGAAGACACCGTTGATTTCAACATTGATTTTTTGCGTTCTGGGATGGCGCCACGATGTGGGGTCGTCTGGGTTCTGGAAGTAGGGAGCATCCTGCGGTGGCAGTAAGAAGTGGATGGACACTTGATTGGGCGTAAGCGCTTCATGGTGACGTACAGCGTGACTGACATCGGTGACTTGGACGGTCTTGCCATCGATGCCGATGACGAAGTGTGTCAGCGACTCCTTCAGCAGTAGACGACGCAAGCAATCTTGTATCGTCCATGCAACACATCGATGCAGAACGACTTGATCCACACGGGGTTGAGGCCTCGCTTCCTTTGCATTCGGCTTCGCTTCGGACCCGGCTTCGACAGCCTCTTCACTCTCTGACGCGACCAAGTGGCGTGGCTTGGACACCACTTCAAGCACGTCCAGGCTACCCATCCATTGACGCAGTATTTCCCCGACCAGTTGTAGGTTGACCTCTATCGGCAGGTCCACCAAGACATTGTTTGAACCGACTTGAATGGTGCCCAAACTGTTCAGCGGGTCTTGGTGTTTGGACAGTGCGATGTCCGTGTTGCGCTTTGCCTCGGGGTCGGTGGGATCAACCTGATGAGCGAGCATCCACAAGACGCCGCTGCGCAGGGTCTCTTCCCGCTCTTCTGCTCTACGAGCCTCATCCTTAAGATCGCGTTCGGATGTCACACCAGGCGGAAACGGGGTCGGCTGCAAAGGGGGGATGTTCATGTCCACCACCGACACAACACCTTGTTTCTCCAGCGTCGGAACGACACGTCTTTGGTTGTGGGCGGGGGTTTGGGTCGGAAAGGCGACCTCGATATCCATTTTCCCCTGTAGTTCCGAGTTCTTGGGTACGTCGACAATGACAACGATACGTCGTCGAAGGGCGCGGTTGACCTGTCGGAAGGTGTCCCCGCTCCGATCTCTGAAGATGTCGCCGTCGTCTTTGGGGATTGCAGCAAATTCCCCACCGGTTGATTGGGACAGCGGTTTCCACAGCGCCACATTTTGTGCAGTGTCTCTTGCGACCACCGTGTAGAGACGGACGTTTTCTTGATTGAACAGGCGCTGGATGAGGGTGGTCTGACGAGCCATTTGGCTCGCCCGCAGGGTTTGATCGTGCTCCGACTCATGGACCAACACCACCGTCCGGAGGGCGGGAAGGCTTCTGCCATGAAATGTTTTCACGCCGGTGACGAGTGCCTGATACGTGGGCAGTGGGTGTGTTTCTTCGGTCGAGTTGGCTGCTCGTTCCAGAAGATTGAGTGCGGATTCAGCGCCTTGCGCATCCGCCGAGAATCCCGCCACCATTTGAAAGCCTTGGTGGGTGATGGTTCCGACAGCCACACGATCTCGTGGCCCCAACTCTTTCAGAAGGGCACGGGCCCCCTGACAATGAACGGGTACGTCCCCGCCACCGACAATGAGCAAAATAGCGACGCCTTCACGCGCATCTCGAAGCGTTTTTGGTTTGGACTCGACGGGAATGGCTTTTCCATTGATGGTCACGGTGGGGGACAGCGACAGAAGCTTGGCTCGGTCATCACTCTGGATGCCCTTGGGTGGACGGATGGCCAAGCGAAGGGACAGCGTGGGTATCGTGGGTTCCACGACCGGTGAAGGGGGCTCTTTGATGGGCCCGATCGGAGTCGGTGCAGGTAAAGTGGGCGGCGGTGTGGCCGTGGGGGATTCCGTCTCGTTGCAGCCTATACAGACAGCCAAACCGGTCGCAACCAGGACTGGCAGGATCAAGAGGGAAAAGGGTCCGGTAGGGCAGCGTATCAACGTTCTTATGAGGGCGCGTGACTCAATGTGCTACAGCCTCCTAGACACGCTCAATGAGGGTGGCAATGCCTTGTCCAACACCAATGCACATGGTGGCCAGGCCGTATTGGCCACCGTCGCGTTTCATGCCATGCAATAGGGTACACAGGATTCGAGCTCCGCTGGCACCCAGCGGATGTCCCAAGGCAATCGCGCCACCGGTTGGATTGACCTTTTGGGGGTCCAACTCAAGATCGCGGATGACCGCAAGCGACTGAACGGCGAAGGCTTCGTTGAGCTCAATTCGATCCAAATCGGCGACTCGTAGGGGGGTCCGCGCCAAGACTTTCCGCGTCGCTGGCACGGGACCGATGCCCATGATGCGAGGATCGACGCCGGCGGCGGCTCCTCCCATCCAACGGGCCATGGGCGTCCACCCAAATCGTTTCACTGCATCCTCCGACGCCAGTAGAATGGCAGCGGCCCCATCGTTCAACGGAGACGAATTGCCGGCGGTAACCGTTCCGTCTTCTTTGAACACCGGTTTGAGTCGGGCCAAGGCCTCCATAGAGGAATCCGGCCGAGGCGATTCATCTGCAGTGAACTCGCGGGTTTCTTTCTTGCGGCCCGTGGGCACAGTCATCGGTATGATTTCATCGTCAAAAAGGCCCGATTTGATAGCCGCCGCGGCCCGCTGATGGCTCTCCAACGCAAAAGCATCTTGAGCCTCACGACCAATATTCCAACGTTCCGCAATGTTTTCGGCGGTGATCCCCATGGCTTCCAGTGGAAAACGGGCTTCGAGCTGGGGGTTTGGAAATCGCCATCCAAGAGCTGTATCGTACATCACCTGATTACCGCGGGGTTTCCCGCCGATTGGTTTGGGCATCGACCACGGGGCGCGCGACATGTGCTCGACACCGCCAGCGACCACAACCGACGCCTCGTCGGTTCGAATCATGCGGGCGGCCTGATTGACGGCCTCTAAGCTCGAACCACACAGCCGGTTGACCGTGACTCCGGGGACGGTGTCGGGCCATTGAGCCAGCAGCAACGCCATACGGGCGACGTTGCGGTTGTCTTCTCCCGCTTGATTGGCACATCCATAAATCACATCGTCGACGGTCTCTGGGTTTAGGTCGACTCGTTCGGTGAGGGCCGCCAATGGAAGGGCGGCGAGATCATCACAGCGGATGGTATTGAGCGCTCCAAAATAGCGTCCAATCGGTGTTCGACAGGCAGCGACGATGAAGGCTTCGGTCAACGCACCACCGGAATCGTTTCTTTTTCCTTGGACGTTCGGGTTCGTTTGATTTCGACCGTTTCAGTGACCAGATCGACCCACGTCACTGTGTCAACAATGCCCGTGACAATGCGAGTCTGTTTGGCCTCTGCTGCAGTCAGGTACCAGCCCCCATCCTTCACACGCTTTATGTACGTCTGCGGAGAGATGTGTAGACGTTTGGCGAGCGCGTTGCGCGCTCGGTCCAAATAGCCGGTCGCTGCCGCGATTGGTAAGGGCGGCTTCTCCTTCATAGTCCGTTCGGAATCGTATTCGAGCTTTTCATACAACAACGAGGCGTGAGGAAAGAGGTACAGTTGGTCGCAAAACGCCGCGACGACTGCCCCCGGACCAAACGCCTCCGCTTGCACGACACCGTAGACCTTGCTCTTCACCGCGGCGATCGCGTCAACGATGACCATCGCGGCCGGTGTGTACCCGCGACGGGTGTTGATGTAGAGAAGAATGGGTTCCATGCTCGTGGCATCCATTCGGAATAGTTTATCAGCGATCGATCGAGCCGCACTGAGCGACAGCTCCGTTCCGATGGTTACACGGCGATCGGTCAGTTCAAGCGCCAGCGCCGATTGAGTCGATAACAACAAAGTCAAGCCAATGAAGAAAGATGGAGTACGATGCATAGGTGTTTCCGTTGTGTCAGTTCGCCAATGGAGTGTAGCAGGATGGTGGCGGTCGCGCTACGCCAACCCGACAAGTAAGGGTCGGAATTGGTTACTGGGCATCGATCTTTGCGCCAAATAATAGGGGCACAAATCGTTCTGCCAACTCACCACCGGTCACATCGCGCCCTTGCTGGTCGGTGCACTCGTGTTCCGTGACCGTGATGTGGTCCAAGAGTAAGTTATTGCCGAGGTCTACGAACACAAAGAGTCGACTGGTGCTTCGTTCGATCCGCAGCGACAAGAGACGATCACCGTATGTCCAGCGGATGCGCCCGGAAGGGATGTCTTCATTGTGTTCGACGATTGCGTTGGCACGTTTGGAAATGCGGTCGATCGCGCTATTAATAGCCTCCCGCACTTGCTTGTACGCCATCATGACATAATCTGCGGTTTGTCGAAGGTTGTCGCCTTCAATGGCGCGTGTTTCGCCGGTCGCCAACTCTTCGATGATGTCGTCTTCCCAGTCACCCATGCTCATCGCTCCAGGTTGCGGACCACGTAGTCCAACGCTAGTATACTCCTCGTCTCGTGGTACGCGCTACTTCACGGTCATTTCCAATCAATGGGAGCGATGGATATACCATGCCAAGCGAACAAAGAGAGTCCAATCGATTGGCATGGTGCATTGTGTTCATTGTCGCGATTTGTGTCGGAGGGCCGGGTTGTTCTCGCCCTGAGTTGGCCATACCCCAACAAGCCGTTGCCCCCGGTGGTCTTTGTGCCCGCGACTCGGACTGCCGGGCGGGGTATTCTTGCGGCACCGACCAGATCTGTTGCAAGAACACGGGTTCGACCGATTGTCGGCGTCGGTGCCGTTCGCTCCTACAGAAGCCCGTGGACTTGGGTGTTCTTCGGGGGCGAGCGTCCTTGGCTCCCGCGTCGATGTCTGTAGACGAGTGTGTTGTGCTCTGTTGCCAGGGATTGTCCGATCCGGAGATCCGAGCCGATGGCGTGGACGTCCAGAAACCCGGGTCCTAGGGGTTTATCTCAACCGCTTTAGTGCCTCCGAATCCTCGGGACCGCAACCCGATAATGTGCTATAATCAACACTCATTGGGCGCGCAGCCGTCCATCGTTCTTGGAAGAGCAAAAGGACTCTTGATGGGTCAAATGGCGTATTTGTTTTTGGAGGAAGAACGTCGGATCATTCGATGCGATCTCTCCCAAGAACAGACCGTCATTGGCAGTGGAGAAACCAGCGACTTCCGCCTGATGTGTTCGTCCATTCACGAAGCGCACGCGCAGATCGTACGAGTCAATAATGTCTTTCTTCTTCGTGCCATTGAGGACGCTGAGGTGTCTGTGGACGGGAACGCCTTGGTGGGTGCATACGAGTTGCAAAATGGGGACCGCATTCAACTTGGGGACAAGGATATTCTGTTTGCTCGCGTCCAGGTGGTGTCTCCGACGACCGTGTGTTTAATGGTCCGGCGACCCGATCAAATGGAGTTCGGCTTTTGGATGGCAAAATCCACCATTTCCATTGGGGGAGAGCGCGGGGATCTGGTGGTACGGAATGCAGGCTTCGCGTCCATCCACGCCGTCATTGAGAATTATTGCACACACGGGCAGTTTGTGGTTGCGGCGGATTCGGCTCACCGTTCATTGCTCAATGGGAAGCCGATCCTGGGGCGTATGCGGGTGGTCAGTGGGGATCTCTTGCAATTCGGTGATGCGGAGATCCGAATACGGATCGGCACCAGCGTACGTGAGGCCACACCGGATCCCCGTGACTCCCAACGACGTGTGCCTCGGTTTGCATTCGACCGGCTCGCAAAAGCGGGACGTCGCCGCGTTCACAGCACGCACGGTCGCCGAGAATCCATGTCGAGCGGTCGCGGGCGAAGGCACGACGGTGATGACCATCGCAGACCCTTGGAAGCTCTCGGTAGCGGCAGCGCCAAGGATGTACCGCATCGATCCGGATGGAGTGAAGAGCTCTGGTATCTGCCCGGGCCGCGTTCCATGTCGAAGCGGCGTCTCCCTCGTCCAATCATACGTCCCCGTGGCGATCGTCCACCCAGTTCATTTCCCGAGACAAGCGGTGCCACCGTCGATACCGATGTGAGGACCATGGTCCGGGACATCTCTATGCAGGAAGAGTCCCGTGCGGTTCATTCCAGTGGATCGGCGCAAGAGGTTGAACGCACACCCACAAAAGATACGGATATTCGGGTACAGAAAGAACAGGCTTCGGGTCTTCTTCGAGAGAGGATGATGGCCCCGGACTCCCCAACCGATGCCCAGAGTGGATTGACCCAAGAGCTTGGGCCCTCTGACGTGTAGATACCCCGAACACTTCGACTCAAGAACACGAGCAGTTACACGGACAAGTGTCCCGGTGTAGCGATGTTGTCGCCGGCAATGACGGGGCCGACGGGAACCCAGGGCGGCGCAAACGTAGGTATCGATCCTTTGCCCATCACCATCATGATTTGCTGCATGGGCAGCCAAGCGAGAAAGGCGGCCGCTACTGCCGTCCCGATGGCTTGAGCCAGTGCGCCAAACTGGTCGTCGGGATCATCCAGACTAAAATTGGAGCACATGGCTTGCTTGAGGGTGGACGGGGTCATCTTGGCCAAGCCCGAAGACGGACACGTGATCAATGGAAAGGGTACATTGGGCATGGGTGGACCCATAGGACCGGGAAATGCCGCAAACGCCGGATAAAACGGGAGGCCTGGGATCATCACGCCGTCTTGCCAGGTTTTGAAAGAATCGGCCAATCCTTTGGCCACGGCATCGCGCCACTTCTTTTCATTGTCGGATGCAGCCGGCCGGCTGAAGTTCTTAATGTTGTTTTCAATGGAGCTGCCGCTGAGGCATCCCGGAGAGCCGATTGCAGAGACGGCCATGATCCTGAGGTTTTGGAATTTGGCCTGAGCGCGCCATAGGTCGAGGGCCTTCTTGAAGCCACTGAGCATGTCGTGGCAAAACGACTTCATGCTTCCGCCGATGTCCTTGGCTGAATCCACGTGCAACTTGTTGGTGGAGGCGGCCCAGAAATAACACATGGGTTCCGGGACGGCCATGTGCTCCGATGGTTCGAATGCATCTCTGTATTGGTCCCCGGCCTTTCCTTGGGGCTGTTTCCAATTGGGCGGGAGCATTTTCCGTTGTGCGACGAACACGGCATCCGCGATTTGTTCCATGGGCACGACCAAACTCGGCATGTTCTACTCCTTGTCCTTCTGTTTCTTCTTCGCAGGTTTCTTTGCTTTCGTGTCCTTCTTCGTCGGAGGCGCTGACTTGCCGGAGGTTTTTTCTTCCACGTCCTCGGTCAGGGGGACATCGTCCTCGTCTTGGGATTCAACGCCCTTCTTTCCGGATTTCTTCCCGGATTTCTTCTCCAACTCCTTCTTGGATTTCTTGGCCTCTTTCTTCTTGGTTCGTTTGGATTTCTTGGCTTCTTCCTCGGCTTTCTTTTGCTTTTCCTGTTCTCGAATGTTGCGTAGCTCGTCTTTCTTGGCCTGGACCGCTTTGCGTTCGTCTCGTTCGATCTCCAGCTGCTTGCGTTCGTCGTCTGTCAGGGACTTTTCTTTGGCGATCTGTTCCCATTTGCGATCGGCCAGGATGACATCCTCCCGGTCTTGCATGTCCAACAGGGCACCATCCTCTGCACGAAGCTCACGGGCCTCGGATGCTTTGGTTTCTTTGACGCCGTGTTGTCCAATGCCGGCTTGTTCTATGCGGTCGCCAAATTCGGCTTTGTCTTCATCGCTCAGCGCATCCAGATCGATCAGTTTGGTTGCACCGTCTTTCGCCAGTTTGGCGATGGCCTCGTCATGGGCTCGCTCTTGCCATTCGTTGAGATTGAGGTCCTGTACGTCGATGTCGACCAAGGGATATTCATCGAGTTCCTTCGGTCCGCCGTAGGAAAGAGAACCGCGCCAGACCATGTGGACTTTGTCTGCTTCCCGCTCGATCACCAGTGTGTCGAGCTCCACCGATACTTCTTCCCAGCCGGATCCTCGCCGTAATCGTACCAGAGGGCGATGGCCGGGCAGCTTAAAGTAGGTCTTTCCATTGGCGTCCAAGTTGGTCAGCATCACGGCTTCATCCCCCTGCAAGTCATTCACTTGCCACATGGGGTGTGCGCCATTGTGATAGTCGGGGGACATGGCCTGAGCCTCTCGATCCATGAGGGCATCGATGACCTTCTGATCGTCTTCGTTGTTCGGGTCAAAATCACCCTCGACCAGTTGCTTGTCCAGATTATGTTGTGCGTCGGCCAACTCGTCCGGGAGGGCACCTGCCTTGGTGGCTCGTGGCATCCAACAGCGACTGTAAAACCCGAACCCTGCCGGGATCGGCATCGGCAAGTGAAGTGTGGCTGGATTGCGGGGGATATCTTCGGGTTGAAGCAAATGGAGAGGGTCTTCGATGAGCGGCATCATGAGCTCGTCAAACGCCTCTTTGGAGTTGCCCAACGCAAACCCCTTTCCCACGGGATTGGTCGGGCAGGGGATCCGCGGCAACTCGCCATCTTCCCAGACCACCTCTTCGTTTGGATCCCGCCCCAGTGAGACATAAAATTCATCACGTGCTTTCTTTTCGTCTTGGATCCATGAACCAGTGGATTCGACCTGGTCTCCCATTTTCGACAAATCCAGTGCTTGAGTCCCTTCTTCATCTGTGGCCTGTGAGGTCTTGAGCTCTTTCAGATAGTCCTCGCTGTCTTGGGCGGCCAACTGAGCCAGCTCGTCGGCGTCAATGATGGCGGTTCCTCTATCTTCGGTGGGTTTGTCGGCGGTCTCTTCGGCCAGTTCGCTGTCTTCGCGGCTTTTGGCTTCGGCCAATTCTGCGGTATCGAGGATGACGGTGCCGCCTTTGTCCTTGTGGTGAGCACTGCCGATTTCGACCACGAGGGGTACATTGGGCGCGTTTTCAATTTTTCGGCCTACGCCCATGAAGTGGTCTTCAATGGAGCGGGCTTGTTGGCGCTCTGCCTCGGCTTTGGCTTCCGCTCTTGCTTTCTCTTCGGCTTCTTGGTGGGCCGCTTCGGCTTTTTCCTTTTCAGCGGCCTCTTTTTCTTTGGCGCTCTTTCGGGATTTACGAACCGCTTTTCGGTAGGCTCGCCGGTCCTCCGGGTAATAGGTGGCAAATCCGCCGTATGCGTTTTCGTACGACAAATCGACTGCTTCGACTGCTTTCGGCGGACTGATTTTCGGGGGCTGCGGGATGTCTTTTTTCCCCTTCTTCTTGGGCGCGACCCAGTCGATCGATCGGGGGCCAAAGATTCGTAAGGATCGTTGATGGGCACCCACTTGCATCGAGACGTCCCACGACTTGGCCGCTTTGCCTTTTGGCGCGTACGCTTTGCCCACAAACACAATGTCCTTATGGAGCTTCCATGGGGCGATCTCTGACTCCAAACGGATGCTGGACTGAAAGGGGTTGTCGCCGTCCAAATAGGCGTCTCCGAGGACCAATTCATCCTGGGACTCAGCAATGTTGCACACGCCTTCCACCAAATCGATTTCATACGATCGACGCGCAATCACCAGCAAAATGGGATCACCCTGCAAGCTCTTCGTGGGGAAGTACCCCGTCATGTATCGGCTGCGTTCAAACATAATGAAAGACGATCAATCGGGTCATTGGTGTGCCAAGAGCACAGCTTAATTTTCCCAAATTTTGACAAAAAAGTCGAGAGATGTGCGCGATCCGTGCGACACGGTCCTTGTGAGTCATGCCTGATCGGGCGGAAAGCACACCACGTCCGCGATCCGATCCGCGCTTGTGGCGAGCATAACCAGGCGGTCAATTCCCATGGCGATCCCCGCGCAGGGAGGTAGACCGGCCGCCAGCGCATCCAAGAACGACTCGTCCATTGGAAATTCCGGCAAGCCCAGTGCGCGGCGGTGGTTCAAGTCTTCTTCGAAGCGTTCACGTTGTTCCACGGGATCGGTGAGCTCACCAAAGCCATTGGCGAGCTCGACACCGTCTACATAGGCTTCAAATCGTTCGCTTGTGGTTGGGTCGTCGGAATTCAGTCGTGCCAGACTGGCCAGCGATGCCGGGTAGTCGGTGAGGAAGACCGCGCCCAACTCGACCAAGTTGGGCTCTACGTGCTCCACCAGCTGGCGCACAATGTCGTCGGGGTCGTCCGTGGGTGTCCCCCATCGCGCCAACGCTTCGCGCACACTGATCCGAACCCATTGACGTTGCTGTCCGGTCGCCAGGGCGACGATGGTTTCCACGTCGCTCATGAGATCGGCCGGCTCTGCGTCCGTTCGATACCACTCCAACATGGTGAATTCAGGGTGATGGAGGTGGCCCCTTTCATCGTCTCGAAATGACTTTCCAAGGTAGTAGATCCGTTCCAGGCCAGCGCTTAACAGTCGTTTCATATGGAATTCTGGGCTCGTGATCAGGTAGCGAACTTGGTCAGCCACCTGAGCCTGTATGGGTTGCAGATGAACTTCGAGTCCTGGATGCGCCGTTAGGATGGGTGTGTCCACTTCCAGGAAGTCTTGTTCGAGAAACCACTGTCGCAGTTGGTGCAGGATGGCGCTTCGCCGTCTGAGCATGGGAAGCACACGATGGAGGCGCCACCAATCCTGCTGTTCAATGGGGCGGGTGGCCTCGTTGGGACGCACCCGGTCAATGATGACACCCTCGTGGACCCTCACAAGATCACCACAATCGACCTCAATGGATGGGGGGGCGCAGACGACGACACCGGTCGTTGTACTGACATGGATGGCGTGTTCATCCACACGCAGCACGCGTGCGAAGCGTGTGACAGTCGACTCGTGGCTTGGGGTCACAATGGGGTCCAGCAGTACGAGGCCGTGCCGCGCGTTACTTGCGCACTCGGCTGACGTAGTCGAAGGTGCGGGTATCGATCTTTAGGATGTCGCCTTCGTCGACGAACAAGGGTACATAAATTGTAGCTCCTGTGGACAGGGTCGCCGGTTTGGTTGCGCCTGTCGCGGTGTCTCCTTTGACGCCCGGTTCACATCGGGCCACTTCAATCTCGACAAAGTTGGGCAATTCGATGCTGATGGCACGACCATTGTGAAGCAAGACGTTGACCTCAAGATTTTCTGTCAGCAATTTGGTCGAATCGCCCAGCACGTCGCCGTCCAACTCGATTTGTTCATAGTTTTCACTGTCCATGAACGTATAGTTGGTCCCATTGGAATAGAGATAAGACATTTGACGATCTTCCAGGTCGGCTTTGTGCAGGGATTCGCCGGATTTGAGCGTCTTGTCTAGAACACGCCCGGTCACCATGGACTTGAAGCGAGTCCGTGTAAACGCATTCCCCTTGCCGGGTTTGACGAATTGAAAGTCCACACAGATGAATGGCTCGCCGTCGAATTCTACCTTGAGCCCTTTTCGGATGTCGGTGGTCTGATACATGATGGCCTGTTTTTGACCGCAATCCGTGGCAGATGTCAACCATTCGGGTGGATTAGGGGGGCCGGCGCTGCCCCGGATTCGTGGCGTGATTATCGGATTATTTGCAATCCTCGCATGTGCTGCAGTCTCCCATGTACGTTCCTTCAAACAAGACACACAAGCTTTCAGTGAAAGATCCACTGATACACGTGTCATCGGTGTCGCAACAGGCGCCGGTGTCTTTGTCACATCCGGTTAAGCAGGGATTGGGGTTGCATGTCGAGTTTGCGTCTTTCCAAGTGGATGATCCTGTGCATTCGGCTTCGATGACTTCACCGCAACTTGTTCCATTACAGCAGGCCCCTTTGATCATGGCTAGGCAATTCAATGTGTCGCAATCCTTGTTGAAATAGGCTGTCCCACCTGCGTTGGCGCACTCGAGCTCATTGAGTTCCTGACACGAGTTATCGGTCATGCAACAACTCACATTTTCCCCTTCCGCACAATTGAAGGTCGAGCACGGTACATTGGCGGTCCAGTTGCCGCCTTTGGATGAGCATTCGGCGATGGACACCGTTTCACACGCCGTGTCGGTACAGCAAGCCCCCAAGGGGACACATTGGTCTGTACAGATGCTGTTGTCTCCTTGGTAGATGCCCTCGTTGATGACGCAATTAATTTGGCTTTGGGATTTGCAGGAACCATCCAGGAGGCAGCAGGCGCCACCGGTCGCTCCGCCGCAATTGGTGGACGTGCAACCGGTCCCCATGCCTTTGAAAGAGCCTCCCAGGGCACCGCACGCGGCTTCCTTGAGGACTTGTTCGCATCCTACTCCGGTCACACAACAGGCCCCAGAACCGACGCAGAGGTTGTTGGGGCCGGGCTTACCCTCCGGGTCGATGTCCTGTATGTCGCCGCAAGATTGACCTGTGTACAATGTGCCGGACAGCCCAGCGCATTCATCCTTGGTCTTAAGATCACAAATGGCACCGGGCAAGCAGCAGGCTTGCGGGGTGTCGGGGATGCACTGCTGGTCATCACACACGCTCCCCTCCCCGGACCAACTGCCCAATTCCGAGTAACACAGAACCTCGGTCAACTGCTCGCACGTCGTGTTTTGGAAACAACATGCTCCGAGTGGCGCATCGGTACATTGAGTCGTACTGCATAGGCTCAGTGCGCCGTTGTAGGTTCCTTCGAAAGACAGACAACCTGCCAAGGAGAGTGAAACACATTGTCCTGTATCGAGGCAGCAAGCTCCTTCCACGCCACATTCCTCTAGAGAGCAGACCTCCCCAGCCCCCAAGAATGAGCCTAGCAAATCGATACACTCAAAGACCGTGTTCTCGGAACACGTGTTGTTGTTGCAGCATGCCCCCAATGTCTCGCCGCAGTTCACCGAATCACAGGGAACATCGGGTCCGTGGAAGATGCCGTTGGTACAGGTGGTCATCTCCTTCAAGGAGCAGGTCTCTACGCCCGTGCAGCAGGCACCGGGTTGATTGCACACGGCGTCGGAGCACACGCTTCCTTTGCCCATGTAGAAGCCCTCAAGCGTATCACAGCCACCTTTCTCAGCGACTTGGCAAGTGCCGTCCAGGCTGCAGCATGCCCCTTCATCGGTCTTCGAAAGGCACGGGTTGTTGTCACAGATCGTGTCCGGAATGAACACGCCACTCTGCACCAAGCAAGATTCTTCGGTAACGTCGACACATTGAGCCAGGAGAAGCTCTGATTCGGGCAAGCAACAGGCACCGATCTTGGTTACTTTATTACACAATTCAGTGCTGCAGGTGGAGTTGTACGATGGCATGGTGCCGCCCATCGCGCTGCACACGGCGGCTGAAATCATTTCCGAACACGTCTCATCCTGCATACAGCAGGCACCGGGGCCGGCTTCACATGTCGCTAAGGGCGAAGCGCACGTGGTGACGCCCTTGAGGGAGACCCCGTCCAGGTCCAAACAAGCATTTTTACTCAGGTCCTGGCATTGTCCGTCTTTCAGGCAGCACGGGTTCTTGGCGATCGGGTCACAACCGGCTTGCACACAGTCGTCTTCGGACGCGATCACGGTGCCTCCGATGTCACCACATTCGGAGTTCTCTTTGATGAGGCATTGATTCCATGGGGTGCAGCAGATCACCTCGGGCTCACCAGTACATTGTGCATCTTTACAGAGGGTGGCCAGTCCGTTGAATGTGCCGCCTTCGTCGACACAGTCGCTCTCGGAGATCTTCTTGCACCCATCGATTGCCGGAAGGCAACAGGCGCCCTCATCCCCTTGGCCGCAAATGGCGATGTCGCATCCGAGGCCGTCGACCCACTGGCCACCCACCACGTCACAATCGCTGGAGGCCGCTTCGATGCAGTCTTTCTCCGGAACGCAACACGCGGACGTTTGATTGGGTTGCGGACACAGGTTTGGATCACAGGAAGTGCCCTGTGGATCCCACGAACTCTTTCCTTGCAATTCGCAACCAGCGTTGGTCGTCACGTCGCACGATCCGTTGAGGTCGTTGCAGCACGTGCCAAGGGGATCGCCCTGACAGAGGCCAGGCATACACTGTGCGCCCTCCAGTGGTTGTTGACCACCGAGCGAATTGCACCATGCCGTTGCGATGAAGAGGCAGGAATCGTCCTCCAGACAGCACGCGGCTTGGCCTTCGTCGCATCCTGCATCGTCGCAGAGGATGTTCGCGCCCTGGTAGAGACCCGAGCTTTTGGCACAGTTCGCATAGCTACTCGTTGTGCAGCCGCCTTGAACATCACAGCAAGCGCCCTCTGCACCGCAATCAATGTCTCCACACGAGGTGACCCCTGCGTTCTTAATCTCGGTACCGGTCAAGAGGGAGCACTCGTCTGTCGTGATCTCTTTGCAAGCGTTACTGGGGAGGCAGCACACGACCGTGGGTTCCGGCTCACACAGGCTGGGTGTGCAGAGGGAGCCTTCTCCATGAAAGACACCGCTGAGAGCGGCGCAGGTTGCCTCCGGATGAACAACGCAGCCACTCAAAAGGCAACAGGCTCCCTCGACACCCGTGTTGCAAAGGACCTCTTCACAGGACACATCGGTGCCCATATAGGTGCCGCCTTCACCCTGACACTGAGCGGCACTGCCTGTATTGCAGGTGCCGTCCGGTTTACAGCACGCACCCGTCTCAAAGGGCGTGCAGATCGTGTCTGCACAGGATGTGGCGAGGGTCCACTGTCCGCCCGAGGTGTCGCAGTCCGATTCGGTCATAT